>JAIYDC010000041.1 GCA_027487685.1 Pseudomonadota bacterium
ACAAGTCCTATCGGTTTTGAAATGGCCATGAGTCCCAAGAGGAGGCCAACGATCATCGCCGCTATGAACTCGGGCAAACTGCCGCCGAAAAGGATCAAGAACCCGGCGGCAGAGAAGACAAAGTAACAAAGCTGAGTGAGCTTTCCAAACGGATCGGGAGTATCGAGAATTTCGTTGAGTCGTTGATAACCCTCTTCATAAGAGAGGTTGTTACGGATCACTGAGCGAGCGACTTGATCTAGGTTCGAAAGGAGACCGAGGTTCACACCCATAGGCTCCACGCGCTCGATTTTAGTCACTTCCTCGGAGCCATTTTCAAAGCTCGATAGGATGGCGGTGGGCTGGGAAACAAAACTACCACGAATACCCAGGAGCTGACACAGATCCTGCATCGTGGCCTCAAGTGTATGGGCCGGTGCCCCGGCAAAGTGCAGCGCCTTCCCGAAACGGAGGATGAATTTCACCTGTCGCTGGAAGGTGGTGGTCTCCATCAGTGCGTCTTTTGCAGATCGCTCTGGATACGAAGAATCGTCAATTGAGTCAGATCTTTGTAGCTCTTAAACATCCGACCGAGGAGACGGCCCTCAATGGTGGCAAAATTTTTCTGCGATTCCTCAACAGAGAGATCCAACGGGAGCCGAACCTCCGCCTCATAGGAGCGGTAGCAGAGAGTCACATTAGGCGTTTCCCGCTTGCCTGTTTGAACGAGCCGGGCGTGGTAAGAGTAAAGGGGAACCAGAACCGAGACCCTGAGGCGCAGCTTCAGTTCCTCTGGATAAACCTCGCCGGAGTGCTTGTCGGTGTGGGCCCGAGTCCAGGACACGTCCGAGAGAGCGACGATGACCGCATCGAGCTGGGCCTCTTTACTCAGGTCGTTTAAGAAGTGCTTATTATGCTCCGACCATTTGGGTCCCGCCATAAGCTCGTAACCTGGGACAAGGAGAAAAGAAAGGTCCCGGGACTCACGGGGATTGAGAGTCACGGTATTCGTCGTCTTACGACCCTTTTCAAGGAAGAAAATATCATCCGGGGCCAGCACACTTCGAGGTGTTAAGATGAAATCCTCCTGCTGGGTTCCGTAGATGCTATAGGAGCGAGTCCGCCGCAGAGACTCGGTGGGAACGAGATCAAGTTCTGGAGCAAGAGAGCGCAAACTCTCCTCCCAGATTGTTAGGAAGTTTTCCGTTAAAAGCTGCTTCCCGGCGGCAGTAAGATAGACCGCATCGTCACCGGCCAGGCCATCGTAGGTTGGCTGGATACGAGTTTCGAACATCGCCATACCGAGACGCTTGAGGGCAGGCCTTGGGGGCGCGAAGAGCTCGGCCAGGGTCCCCACCGGCGGATCACGGAAGGAGGATCTAACGATTTGGGGAGCGAGATCCCTGAGTTCCGACAAGTCATAGACCCGTTCCCCGTCATAAACGTAACTTTTCTTTCCTCCGCGGGTGATGACGCCTGTGGCACAGGAGACGAGAAGAAGCATAAGCAAGAGGGAGCGAATCATATTAGCGGTCCAGGTCCATGGTGATAATGTTGTCCCATTCTACTCTTTCACCGGTGGATAATTCCAGACGAAAGACCGGAGTCAGGAGGATTTTGCGGAGTTCGCCCCGGTACAATCGATCATTCGTTTTGATAATCACGGGACCCGAGCGCCGAAGGGTCAGGCTGTGCTGCACCTCAAGAGAGAAATCCGCCAGCTCGCACACCTGAGTCACTTGCTCCCAGTAGATGGTCCGCGGCGGGGTCACAAGCTCAAATCGAGCCCCCATCGTCCAAGTGAGACCCAGGCCCTCTCCTACCCAGCACTCGTGGCCATCATCGATGACAAGGTAGCGTTCGCGAAAGCTTAGATTAAATGGCCCAGGTTTCTGCTCTTTGAAGATCCGTTCATACAAGCGCGCCTTAGGATAGTGCCGAGCGCTCACGAGGGGGATTTCCTCCCGGAGCTCAAGATATGACTCGAACTCAAGCCTCGGTAAAAGGTCTCCGTGGGATTCAATCGCCAGGAGCCGAAAAATTCTCTGTGAACGGTAGAGCTCCTCAAGTACCCGGTCCAGTACCGGGCCCGTGGGGAAGTAAAGGAAATAGACGTCGGCCTCCGGAATCTGTGCCGTCAGAAGATCATCTTCTACGATGTTGACATTCGTGAGTCCAAACTCGTGGGCCAGAGCTCTGGCCTTCTGAGCGCGAGCAGCATCGAACTCGACGCCCACGGAGCGACGGTCCGGGTGGAGCATGGCATAGGTCAGCACGGCCGCTCCGGCGCCACATCCGAGATCGGCGAACGTACCCGTGACCAAATGATGCCGCAAGAGGAGGTCCAGATCCTCAGCGGAGGTGTAGAGTGCCTCCGGAGAAAGACCGCAATAGGCACCCGGACGATCAGACACCGCTGCCTCCACTGCCAAATGAGAAGCTTTAAAACGTTCCCAAAACTGAGGAGAGGAAAATGTCATAGTTCTGCTGCTTCTCCGACCCTTCTAAGACGTAGTTACCTCGAAGCCCCAGGTTGAGAGGAAGAAAGATCCTTGCGAGGTGAAGCTCGAGGATAGTCTCCCAGCCAGTGGAGGCCGCGCGGTAATGAAAGCTCCGGTAACGGCCCGA
>JAIYDC010000051.1 GCA_027487685.1 Pseudomonadota bacterium
TCTTTCGTGTCTTTTTGGTCATGATCAACTCCTCGCTTTAGTATACCAAACGGGTAAAAGTTGATCGACTCAGATGGGTACTTAAGCTACAAGGCCTCTAGGAATTCGACCGCAGTCCAAACATCTAAGAGCGGACTCACAGACGTGAATCTTCATTTTCGCCTTTCTGCGATGAAAGATTGGATTTTAAAAAATCTATAGACTAGCAATCGAACTTCCTCTTCGAAAAAAAGACAAATAAATTCGAGCTGCCATAGCCTAAAAAACTCAGGCGATTTTGTTTTAACTAACGATTCATTTCTCAATCCTTGCATTACCAATTAGTCTAAGTTCCTGTTTCTTTCTGTAACAAATGTTCCAGCAGATAAAGAAAGAAGAGGACCGAGTTTCGCGAAGGCTAAGGATTGATCAGCAGGAGTGAAGCCAAAACCATTTATATAAAATTCAGAGTCAATCGTATCCACTATGATCCATCATTCGAAAGATGTTAGAGTTCCTCCTACTGGAGATGTGGATGGACAAATTATTTTCTACTTTATTGATAGCCGCGAGTCTTATAATTACTTCTAAGGCCTTCGCAATTATTGGTGGAGAGGTCGCACCAGAGGATGATCGCTCCGGAATAGTGAATATCTATATTGACGACCCTATACAAGGAACTTCGAGCCTTTGCACAGCCTCAAAAGTGAGTAAAACGGTTCTTTTAACGGCTGCACATTGCTTTGATCGCATAAGCGGAATAGGTAGTTTTGGTTTTAGTAATTCCACCCACAACCCTAATTTTGAGTTCTTTAGGATAAAAGTTAATAGTGTTAAGAAGCATCCATCTTATCGAGGTACTGGCTTAGAAAAATACACCCAGAACGATTTTGCTCTCATCACTGTTGATCCCACTCCACAATTCGCAATGCTTAAAATTTTAGAGATCAGCTATGATGAGATACCATCGAACCAGGTAGTCGAGTATTGGGGATTCGGTTGTCAAAAGCCCATGACGGAAGATGATGATCTAGAGGACATTACCAAAAAGTTTGCTAAAACTCGGACTCTAAGCAAAAACTCTTTAATAAACATTGGTGGTAATTTTCCAGATATCTTCAAAAATTTAGCAACACCCATTTATCAATCGAAAATCCTCACAATAGCTAACAAGATGGATAGTTCGGCACCTTCTCTCTGTGATGGAGACTCGGGGGGTCCTGTAATGATCAATGGAAAAATTGTGGGAATAATTTCAAGCGGTGTATTCAATGACCTCGACAAGTCTGGGGATTTAACAAGCGGCATATTTTATATTGGCCTTCATTCACGAGTTTCAGTCATTCAGCAATGGATAGAAGCGAATCTAAATCTCTAGCAATCGATTTGCCTCTCAGAAATAAAGACGAAGAACTTCAATCCGCCTGAGCCTAAAAAACTCAGGCGGTTTTGTTTTGGCTAACGATTCATTTCTCAATCCTTCCTTTACCAGTAAAAATCCAAGTTCCTGCATCTTTATACTCGCTGCACATTCCATCCACTAAGGAATTTACGAGCTTCAATTTTTCTTCAGAAAGATTCTTCATCTTTTCAAGAATATTTTTAATAACTTCATCTCTGATAAATTCTTCTTTCATAAGCCTCTCAAATGCAGAAATAGGATGCCCATAGCATTCAACGACATGTCGAATCCGATCTTGATCGAGTTCAATCCGCCCATTTTCGATATGCCCAATGGTAGGACGAGAATAGCCACAGACTGAAGAGGCCTGGTCTTGGGATAAATTCTTCATTTGCCTGAGAATTCTCAGTACCTTCACCTCTTTCGTAATAACTCTCCTATAGCTTCTTCTTTGAGCACTGGAAAAAACTGTTTTCTTCTTTCTGTTCCTGCTAATCCCCTTTCCTCTCTTTATTTTCTGATAATCCCCATCGGATAAATCAAAAGCTTGAAGGTAGTTCTGAATCTTCCTCTCATCAATGATGGCACCCCCCTTCTCATATTTCTTAATCGCCTCAAGACTTAAATTAAGCCTCCTGGCCATTTCAACACGAGTCACCTTCATCATCTCACGTGCACGCTTAAGCGCTTTTGCGAGAGAGCGATTGATCTTTTCTTTTTGGATCGCTGTGGTCATTTTTCCTCCTTTGGAATGCTTGTCTGCCAGCGTCCGCTCTCCAAAAAATTTCATATGGTTAAGCCCCGAAATCGCCATTTTTTTAAAATCAAAAGGGGTACGGTCATAGCCAAAAAAATAGCCAGGTATAGCCAACCAGAGAGACCTCTGGAGATCTATGACCGTTCGTGCAGATGGGGGATTGAATGAACTCGTTGATACTATTAGTTATTGAGTTTGAAGTAGTTAGCTATAAGGCATAAAAAAGGGCCGGAACTTGTCCGGCCTTTTTTATAGAAATTAGGTGACCCTGGCGGTGGAATATAGAACTTTTTTTGCAAAACCAGATATTTGAACTACCCTGCTTTTGACTTGGCCAGATAATGCTGATCCAAGGCCTGCCGAAGATATGTTTTTATGACGGCCTGTCGGCTAATATTGAGTTCTTCCGCGATTCTATCTAGCTCTTCAAGCATGTCTCCAACAAAATCTACATTCACCCTTTGGATGGTTTTTTTCATACTACCGGCATTGGTAAAGAACTTGGAAATGCTCTTTCCTTGTTCTGCCAAGTTGGCAATATCATCGGCCGACATCTTTTTCATTTTTTTCTTAGCTGCTTTTTTCATAAAGTTTGATCTCCTCGTTTGTAGATCTCCAGAGAGTCACAAGGTGATAGTATTCACCTTTTTCATCCTCTCTTATTTCAAATATGATTGAGTAGAGTTTCCCTTTTACCCAACCTATTGCTCTAAACTGTTCAGGATCATCACTACGATAATCCTGGTAATATGGGTGCGACCAAATTTCCTGAGCTTCAAGAAACCCAATCCCACGTTTTGGATTATTCTTTAAGACAGTGCTTTTCTTCTTATCAAACTTGAATCGCATGCAGAAAGTATAACAGTTATACCTTTAAAGTCAAGCCCACTAAAATTAACATGAATTAAATCAGATGCTTAGACGAGAAAGACATCTCCTCCCTATCCTTTTCAATTGCTCTATTCCCAGACTTCTATACAATTTTAGCAATGAAAGTCCTTTTCATTTTAACCCTATTTATCTCTTCTCATTCGTACGCTATCCATTGCGAGTGGTGGCAAACAGAATATTCAGCCACTGTGGTAGATAAACATCCTCGGCAAGGAACTAGCGGAGTTAAGGAACATCCACGAAAGGAATATTGCAGAGACAAATGGAAAGATGCTGACCACCATGTAAAACAGTTTAAGAATGGGCCAATTGCGGGATGGTCTAATAAAGGAGAGGTCTTTAAAAGATGGGAACAAAATGAAATCCAAACTGTGCTTGAAATTTCACCTAAACTCCCGGTTTGGACAGAAGTAAAAAACTATTTTTTCCGTCGTGCTGAAAAATCTATTCATAACGGCAATCCGGCCACCAGCGAACTCACTCAAAAATCAATAGTACTTGATGATCTCTTTTTTAAATATCCAGATAAATTAGGTGCCATCGGGCACGAGACTTCCCATTTTTTGTTTCCTAAACTATCTCTTGTCGACCGAAGTGAATTTGAAACATTGTCAGGGTGGGATGTTGAAGTCAAAGATGATAAAGTTTACGTTCTTCCTCCAAAGAATCCAATTAAACCTGATTCTATTATTGATAAAGAAGAAGACTTCACTAACTATATGGAGCTTTATATCTCTTCGCCAAAACAGTTAAAGAAGACACATCCAAAAATGTTTAATTTCTTCTCAAAGAGGTATCCTTTATGAGAATTGTATTTTTAACAATCCTTACTCTTTGTTTCTCTTGCTCGACAAAACCAACAGATCAGGTCAAAGATAAGTATGCACTTATGAATGATTTATGGAAGGATAAGGCCAATGCTGAAGATATAAAAAGAGCATTCGGTGATGCTTTTAAAGAAGTTGAATCTGGAATCATTTATACGTTTCCAAATTCCAAGTTTCCAGAGTTAGGATTCTTTTTTGATTCTACTAATAAGCTGCGTGCCCAATTCGCCTTCATGGACGAAGCTGCACTTGAGAGCTTCAAGAAGACGATGAAATGTAACTGGATGGAAACTGAAGAAAAGAGACCAATCGCTCACTACATAAGAACTATTAATAAAGGCGCGTGTTCGAGTCTATCTATAAGCTATGAAGCCTATCCAGGTCTTAACGCCTACGAAGTACGCTGGAAAAGATAATCGCAGTTCGATATTTCCTTTTAGGGGGAATCGCCCCAATAATCCAAGTTCCTGCATCTTTATACTAAACTTCTCCCAATTTAAATTTCAGGTAGGGCCTTCACGGCCCGTCTGATCTTCGCTATCCTGAGTCCATGCCAGGTTTTTTGACCCCCGAACAAAGACAGGAACTTCTTTCA
>JAIYDC010000092.1 GCA_027487685.1 Pseudomonadota bacterium
ATATCAGAAACAGTGCCGGCACCGATTGTACGGCCACCTTCACGAATAGCAAAGCGAAGACCTTTCTCCATAGCAATTGGCGCTATAAGCTCCACACCGAATGAAGTATTGTCTCCAGGCATGATCATCTCAACGCCATCATTGAGAGTAATAGCACCTGTTACGTCTGTTGTTCTAAAGTAGAACTGTGGACGGTACCCCTTAAAAATAGGTGTATGACGACCACCCTCTTCTTTAGTGAGAATATAAACTTCGCAACGGAACTTCGCGTGTGGCTTCACTGTTCCCGGCTTGATCATACACTGACCTCGCTCAACGTCTTCTCTCTTCGTACCGCGAAGGAGCAGACCAACGTTGTCTCCTGCACGACCCTCGTCGAGAAGCTTACGGAACATTTCAACACCTGTTATTGTAGACTTCTGAGCGTCCTTGATACCGATAATCTCGATTTCTTCGCCCACTTTAACTATTCCGCGCTCAATACGGCCTGTTACAACTGTACCACGACCAGAAATTGAGAAAACGTCCTCAACCGGCATCAGGAACGGCTTATCAATATCACGAGCTGGAGTAGGGATATAACGGTCAACCTCTTCCATAAGCTTAACGATAGCTTTCTCGCCGATTTCTGGATCACGACCTTCAACAGCTGCAAGGGCTGAACCCTTAACCACAGGAATATCGTCTCCAGGGAAGTTGTACTTAGAAAGGAGCTCTCTGATCTCCATTTCAACAAGATCGAGAAGTTCTGCATCATCAACCTGGTCAACTTTATTCATAAAGACCACGATGGCAGGAACACCAACCTGACGAGCAAGAAGGATGTGCTCCCGTGTCTGAGGCATAGGACCGTCAGCAGCAGAGCAAACAAGAATAGCGCCGTCCATCTGGGCAGCACCGGTAATCATGTTCTTTACATAATCCGCGTGTCCCGGACAGTCTACGTGAGCGTAGTGGCGGTTCGCAGTGGTGTATTCAACGTGGGCCGTATTGATCGTAATACCGCGAGCTTTTTCTTCTGGAGCAGAGTCGATGTCCGCGTATGACTTCGCAGAACCACCGTAGATCCTCGCCATGGTCATTGTGATAGCGGCGGTGAGTGTTGTTTTACCGTGGTCAACGTGACCGATAGTACCGATGTTGACGTGCGGCTTACTACGATCAAATTTTTCCTTAGCCATGAATTCTCCCTATCAGATGTATATTCCGCGTTTCTGCAAAATATCCTTTGCTTGGTTATGTGTCAGCTTTTCGTAACGTTTGAAAGCAAGCGTAAAGCTAGCTCTTCCTTGGGTGCGAGATCTTATCTGAGTGCTATAGCCAAACATCTCAGAAAGTGGAACCTCAGCTTTTAAAACATCTTTTTTATTCTTTGGTTCTATACCGTGAATTCGTCCCCGCTTCGCATTCACATCGGCTATTACATCGCCAGCGTAATCGCTTGGCGTTGTAACTTCCAGTGCCATTATTGGTTCCATGAGAACCAAACCAGCCTTCTGACAAGCCTCCTTGAACGCCATTGATGCTGCAATAGTATAGGCGACTTCTGAACTTTCAGCCTCATTATAATCGACTGATTCAACAAGCACTTTGATGCCTATAAAGGGATAACCGGCCAAGGCTCCCCCCGGTGCAGAATCAAAAATACCTCGCTTTATCGCCTCATAAATTGACTCGGGTATAGTCCTGTCTTTCATTTTAAACTCTACCTTCAGTTCGAGACTGCCCTCAAGGGGCTCTACTAGAATCGTGGCATTACCAAACTGGTTTTTGCCAGCGATTTCACGTTGGAAGGTATTTGAAGCCGTGGCTTTCCCCTGAATTGATTCTCGGTAGGCAACCTGAGGACTACCCTTATTAACGCCTACCTTGAACTCACGCTCGAGGCGATCAGTAATAATCTCGAGGTGAAGCTCGCCCATGCCGTAGATAAGAAGCTGGCCTGTTTCTTTGTTATTTCGGTAATTAAATGAAGGGTCTTCGATTTTAAGGTAGTCTAATGTTTTCTGAAGCTTTTCTTCATCGGCACTTGTTTTTGGCTCTATTGCAATGGATATAACAGTCTCAGGAAAATCCATTAAATCGAAAATAATTGGCTTATGCTCAGAGCACAGAGTTTGCCCCGTAGTAGTGAATTTCAAACCGGAAACAGCAACAATATCTCCGGCAGAAGCCGATTCAAGCTCTGTGCGCTTATTAGCGTGCATTTGGAGAATTTTGGTTATTCGTTCTTTTTTCTTCTCAAGAGGATTGTAAACCTGTGCTCCAGCAGTTAATTCACCGGAATAAATTCGGACGTATGTTATTTGCCCAACAAAAGGATCTGAAGATATTTTAAATGCCAAAGCAGAGAAAAGGTCTTTCTCATCTGGGCTACGAGACATGATTTTTTCATAGTCTTTAGCGTCGTGCCCCTTGATCTCCCCTTTGTCCAAGGGAGATGGAAGGTACTTCACTACTGCATCCAGGAGAGGCTGGACACCCTTGTTTTTAAAAGCACTTCCACAAAGAACGGGCACAAATCCATGATTAATTGTAGCTATCCTAATAGCTGACTCTATGGATTCCGAGGAAATTTGAGTGCCCGCCAGGTAAGCCTCTGCAAGAGCATCATCAAAGTCTGCAAGCGCCTCAAGAAGCTCATCCCGATAGAGCCTTGCTTCATCAAGTTCAGATCCTTGTAGCTCACTTACGGTGTACCGCTCACCTAAATCTGAGCCAGCCCAAGTCATTTTCTTAAGCGTGAGTAGATCGATCAGTCCCGTAAACGCATCTTCAGTTCCAACCGGCATTTGTATCGCTGCGGCCTTCTTGCCAAGCTTCTCTCGAATCTCGGAGATACAATTAAGAAAGTCTGCACCCACACGATCCATCTTATTTATGAAAGCTATTCGAGGTACATGGTACTTATCTGCCTGTGCCCAAACCGTCTCAGACTGAGGTTCAACTCCCGAGACTGCGTCAAATACGCCGACTGCACCATCTAAAACACGAAGGGAACGCTCTACCTCAATAGTGAAATCGACATGCCCAGGAGTGTCAATAATATTGATTACTGAATTGTTCCATAGGCAGGTTGTCGCGGCGGCAGTGATCGTTATTCCACGCTCTTGCTCCTGAACCATCCAATCCATCGTTGCAGTTCCTTCATGGACCTCACCGATCTTATAATTCTTACCCGTATAATACAGAATTCGTTCTGTTGTAGTGGTCTTGCCAGCATCAATGTGGGCCATTATACCAATGTTACGAACCCTGTGAATCTCGGTAGATTTCATTGAAAAGCCATCTTGCAAACTGCGTTATTGTTATGTGCAGCCAATTCTAGTCGGGTCAGCCCCGAGTTTAAACAGGAAAAACTACAGCAACCGGTAAAAAAAAAGGCCGTCGGATCCGACGGCCTTTTGAGTTTTAGGCTACTACCACTTAAGGTGGGCGAAAGCTTTGTTGGCTTCTGCCATTTTATAAACATCCTCGCGCTTCTTAACAGCGCCGCCGCGATTATTGGCTGCGTCGATGATTTCGTCTGCAAGCCTTTCAACCATATTTTTCCCCGCGCGAGAGCGTGAATAATCACGAAGCCATCGCAGAGCTAGAGATTGCTTACGGTTTGGCCGTACTTCTACTGGAACCTGGTAAGTTGCTCCTCCGATACGGCGGGACTTCACTTCAACTGCAGGCTTAATGTTATTCATTGCCTTCTTAAAAACTTTAATTCCTTCTTCGCCAACTTTCTTTTCTACCAAATCTAGTGCCTGATAAAAAATAGATTCGGCAGTAGACTTTTTACCGTCATACATGAGTGTATTAATAGTCTTTGTGATAAGGATATCGTTGTACTTTGGGTCTGGAAGTACTTCGCGTTGTGGAGCTTGATGTTTACGAGACATATTTACCTCTAATTATTTCTTTGGTTTCTTGGCACCGTAGAGTGACCGACGCTTTCGACGCTTTTCAACGCCAGACGCATCAAGTGCTCCACGAACTGTATGATAACGAACACCTGGGAGGTCCTTCACTCGACCACCACGTACAAGCACAATAGAGTGCTCTTGTAAATTGTGACCCTCGCCCCCAATGTACGAGATGACTTCGTATCCAGAAGTTAGTTTAACTTTACAAACCTTACGGAGAGCAGAGTTCGGCTTCTTTGGAGTTGTTGTGTAGACACGGGTACAAACACCACGGCGCTGCGGGCAGCCAGCAAGCGCAGGAGATTTAGTCTTGGTCTTCTGAAGATCGCGACCTTTTCTCACTAGTTGGTTAATAGTAGGCATACTCAAATTCCTTACATTGTTTTAGAGATTAGCCAGTGTTTTTAACAGAACGATCTGGCTAATACAAGTTTAAATTAAAAACTACATGCTCATATTGAACGGATTCTCTTCTCTTGCAATCTCGGCTTGGAAATCCTTGTATCTAGGAATACCAGTACCTGCAGGAATAAGTCGTCCCATCAAAACGTTTTCTTTTAGGCCACGAAGTTCATCCTTCTTGCCTTCCAAGGCTGCCTGCGTTAGGACCTTGGTCGTCTCTTGGAATGATGCGGCAGACAGGAACGACTCAGTCGTCAATGACGCCTTCGTAATACCAAGGAGAAGGGCTTTAGAAGAAGCTGGCTGAAGATTCTGGCCGATCAATCGCTCGTTCTCGTCAAAGAATTCGGCTTTTGTAACTGAGTCACCCTCTACAAAAGCAGAGTCACCTGGACCAGTGATTTCGACCTTCTTCAGCATTTGGCTAACAATTACCTCAATGTGCTTATCATCAATCTTAACACCTTGAAGGCGATAAACTTCCTGAATCTCGTCAGTTATGTAGCGAGCAACCGCCTTTTCACCAAGAACGCGAAGAATATCATGTGGGTTCGTAGGGCCATCCATGATCTGGTCACCTGGACGGACATAGTCACCTTCGTTAACGATCACATAACGACCTTTCGGAATTGTGTAAACAACCGGCTCTGAACCGTCCTCTGGTTTAATAATGATCTTACGTGATCCCCTAACTTCCGGACCATATTCAATGGTACCTGCGATGTCAGCGATCTGCGAAGAATTTGTTGGTTTTCTTGCTTCGAAGAGTTCAGCAACTCGAGGAAGACCCCCAGTGATGTCTTTAGTTTTGGTCGACTCACGCTGCACTTTTGCGATAACAAAACCACCATCGATCTTATCCCCTGGATTCACCACGATGTTCGCACCAACAGGCAGTGTATATGAAGCAATACGCTTCGTTCCCGGTACGATTACTGGGTTGCCGGTATCGTCACAGATCAAAATTCGTGGTTGCTTTGAGAGATCCTCTTTTGCCTTAGCTTCTGTCACGACTCTATGGGAGAGGCCTGTTACAGCGTCAAGAACTTCAGTGTATGTAGCTCCTTGTGACAAATCCTCGTACTTAATAGTACCAGAGACTTCTGACATAATAGGCATAGCGAACGGATCCCACTCGAGGATTCGGTCACCAACAGCAACAGAATTGCCGTCCTTGAAGAAGAGCGTTGAGCCGTAAATGGCTGGATAACGTTCCTTCTCTGCCCCTGCCTCGGTCTTGATGACGATCTCACCGGTTTTGTTCATGATGACCTGAGTGTTATCAGCACGAGTAACGGTTTTGACATTTTCGAAGACGAGTTTCCCTGCAGTTTTTGCCTCAGTCTTATTGACCTGTGCTCCAGCAGTTGCTGTACCACCAATGTGGAAGGTTCTCATGGTGAGCTGAGTTCCAGGCTCACCGATAGATTGGGCTGCGATAATACCAACAGCTTCACCAATAGAGACGAGTTTTCCGCGGGCCAAGTCACGACCGAAACAGAGACCGCAAAAGCCGTGCTTCTCTTTACAGGTGAGCACAGAGCGAACCTTAATCTGATCGATTTCTTCAGTCATGATCAGATTGACGTCCTTCTCCGTAAAGAGGTGATTACGAGGGAAGAGAGTACTGCCATTCTTGCCTCTTAGGTCCTCTAAAGAGACTCGCCCTAGGACACGAGAAGCTACATGTTCTGCGATTTCACCGGATTCAATTCTTGAGGTCAGTACGATTCCATCGTGAGAATCACAGTCAACTTGGCGGATGATACCGTCCTGAGCAACGTCGACGAGACGACGGGTAAGATATCCAGAGTTGGCAGTTTTGAGTGCTGTATCTGCGAGACCTTTACGGGCACCATGTGAAGAAGCGAAATACTGGAGAACGGTTAGACCTTCTCGGAAGTTTGAGGTAATTGGAGTCTCAATAATCTCACCAGAAGGCTTGGCCATAAGGCCTCTCATCCCGGCGAGCTGACGGATCTGAACGTTAGAGCCTCGAGCACCCGAATCCGCCATCATAAAGATAGCATTGAATGAAGGGGCTTTGGTTTTCTCTTTACCATTCTCAGAAACGAATTCATCTTTCGATAAGCCTTCGATAAGAACTTTAGAGAGCTTCTCGTTAGTCTGTGCCCAAACGTCAACAATCTTGTTATATCGTTCGCCGTTAGTAATGGAACCTTCGTTGTATTCATTAGTGATCTTGTTGACTTCCGACTGAGCAGTGTCAATGATTGACGCCTTTTCTTTCGGAATAACCATGTCTTTAATGTTGATTGAGATACCTGCCTTAGTCGCATACTCATATCCCATCTTCATTATTGAATCAGCGAACATCACGCACTCTTTTTCTGTTGCGCGACGGTAAGCCAGGTCGATGAGCTTAGCGAGCTCCTTCTTATTCAGAATTTTATTAATTACCTCGAACTCGAGTGACTTCGGTGTAATGTCGTGAATAAAAGTACGGCCGACGGTTGTTTCAACCATGCTTCCATCAAGACGAATCCGGATTGGCGCCTGAAGGTGTAAGTTGCCTGTATGATAAGCAAACTGTGCTTCTTCCTTTGAGGCAAATACTTTTCCATATCCACGGGCAAAAGGCCGGACTCGAGACATGTAATACATTCCGAGCACGATATCCTGAGAAGGAACGATGATAGGAGTTCCATCCTTTGGAGAAAGGATGTTGTTTGTGGACATAGCTAAAACCCGCGCTTCGATTTGCGCTTCTATCGATAAAGGCACATGCACGGCCATCTGGTCGCCGTCAAAGTCAGCGTTGAATGCCGTACACACAAGAGGGTGAAGTTGAATCGCCTTACCTTCAATAAGAATAGGCTCAAAAGCCTGGATACCAAGACGGTGAAGAGTTGGTGCCCGGTTAAGAAGAACAGGATGCTCCTGAACCACATCCTCTAAGATATCCCATACCTCTTGCTTCTGCTGGTCCACCATACGCTTGGCGACCTTAATCGTTGTACAATGACCCTTCTCGATGAGTTTATTATAAATAAATGGCTTAAAGAGCTCCAGTGCCATCATTTTAGGTAAGCCGCACTGATGTAGCTTAAGGTAAGGACCTACGACGATAACCGAACGACCAGAGTAGTCAACTCGTTTCCCGAGAAGATTCTGACGGAAACGACCTTGCTTACCCTTAAGCATATCTGAGAGTGAACGAAGAGGGCGCTTATTAGCACCAGTGAATACCTTCCCACGGCGACCGTTATCGAAGAGCGCATCAACTGCTTCTTGAAGCATACGCTTTTCGTTTCGGATAATAATCTCAGGAGCGTTGAGTTCTTTCAGACGCTTTAATCTGTTATTCCGATTGATTACTCGGCGGTAAAGATCGTTCAAATCTGAAGTTGCGAAGCGGCCTGCTTCTAAAGGAACTAATGGTCGAAGATCGGGTGGGAGAACTGGAATTACGTCCATCATAAACCAATCAGGCTTATTAGGAGAACGAAGGAGCGACTCTACTACTTTTAGACGCTTTATGATCTTCGCTTTAGACAGGTCAGTAGTCGAGTCTCTGAGACCTCGTCGGAGTTCCTTGTTAAGAATATCGATGTCGACCTTAGCAAGAAGATCTTTTACAACTTCGCCACCCATACCGGCCTTGAAGTCAACGTTAGCAGCTTTCAGTTCATGGAACTTTTGCTCGGAAAGAATGGTCCCAACCGCAATACCGCCCTCACTAGCGACGTTAGCCGAATGAGTAACGATATAAGCTTCATTGTAAAGTATGCGTTCGAGGTCTTTCAGAGAAAGATCAAGAAGAGCACCTATACGAGAAGGAAGTGAACGTAAAAACCATATGTGAGCAACTGGCGAAGCGAGCTCAATGTGACCACACCTTTCACGTCGTACTTTAGAGAGGGTGACTTCGACGCCACATTTCTCACAGACCACACCCCTGTGCTTCATGCGCTTATACTTACCGCAGATGCACTCGTAGTCTTTGATAGGGCCAAAGATTTTTGCACAAAAGAGACCATCACGTTCTGGCTTGAAGGTACGATAGTTAATAGTCTCCGGCTTCTTTACTTCACCAAAAGACCACTCTCGGATCGTATCTGGGGAGGCCATCCGAATTGAGATAGCCTGGACCGAAATAGGATCTTTGGGTTTATCGAAAAAATTTAATAAGTCTTTCATCGAGCTAAGCTCCTGTTCTAAAAATTAAAGTAATGGCTCTGCGATAGGCTCTTCGAGTTTTACATCGAGGGCCAGCGCTTGAAGCTCGCGAATGAGAACGTTGAAGGACTCTGGCAGGCCTGGCTCAAGAACCTGCTCACCCTTTACGATTGACTCGTACATCCGAGTTCTACCAACAACATCATCAGACTTAACCGTTAGGAATTCCTGAAGTGTGTATGCAGCACCGTAAGCTTCGAGTGCCCAAACTTCCATCTCCCCGAGACGCTGACCACCGAACTGGGCTTTACCCCCGAGTGGTTGTTGAGTCACTAGAGAGTAGGGTCCTGTCGAGCGAGCGTGAATTTTCTCATCTACGAGGTGGTGAAGCTTCAGCATGTACATCGAACCGACTGTAACTTCCTCTGAAAATGCTTCGCCGGAGATCCCGTCAAAGAGTGTCGTCTTACCAGATCGATCGAGTTCTGCTAGGTCGAACATCTCTTCAATGTCCTTTTCTGTAGCTCCATCGAAAGTAGGAGAAGAGAAGCGAACACCAGTTTGAAGCTTCTCTGCAAGGTCACGAACCTGTTGATCTGAGGCTTTCTTTAACCAGTTGTCACAGTCAGAGTCCCTGTAGATCTTGGAAATAAGGTCCTTTATTCGGTGGAGCTCCATCTGTTGCTCCATCATGTACCGGATTTTATCTCCAAGCCCTCGCCCTGCCCAACCAAGGTGAAGCTCGAAAAGCTGACCAATGTTCATACGAGAAGGAACACCAAGTGGGTTAAGAACGATCTCAACAGGTGTTCCATCTGCCATATAAGGCATATCTTCCACTGGGAGCACTCTAGAGATGACACCTTTATTTCCGTGACGGCCTGCCATCTTATCACCAGGCTGAAGCTTACGCTTAATGGCAATGTAGACAACAACCTTCTTAATCACTCCAGGAGGAAGCTCATCACCTTTGTGAAGTTTAGCAATCTCTTCATTCGCCTTAGCGCGGACACGGTTAATCCGGTTCCGGATATCAGCGAAGTAATCGGATAGCTTTTCTTCGAGATCTGCCTTAAGCGGGAGATAACCAATGAGCTCGAACGGGATGGAGTAAAGAACCTCTTCGGTAATTTTTGTGCCCTTCTTCAGGAGTTCAGAGGAACCGTCTTCTGAAACGAGCTTGTCTTCAATTGTTGCGCTACCAAGCAGCTCAGCAATTTTTTTGATCGCAGAACGCTGGATCGCTTTGATTTCGATGTTCTCGTCTCTTCTAATAAGGGCAGTTTCTTTCTCAATAATAGCCTTTGAGCGAGGGTCCAGTTCGACACCTTCACGAGTGAAAACATGAGCGTCGATAACTGTTCCACGCACAGAGGATGGAACTCGAAGTGATGTATCCTTAACATCTCCAGCCTTGTCACCGAAGATTGCCTTAAGGAGTTTCTCTTCCGGAGAAAGCTGTGTTTCTCCTTTGGGTGTAATTTTACCTACGAGAACGTCACCCGGCTTTACTATTGCACCAACACGGATAATCCCTGCTTCGTCGAGATCCTTAAGGGCTTCCTCTGAAACGTTTGGGATATCTCGCGTGATCTCTTCCTTGCCAAGCTTTGTATCACGAGCCTCAACTTCATAGTTTTCGATATGGATTGTGGTGAATACGTCCTGCGCAAGAATCTTCTCATTAATAAGGATTGAGTCCTCGTAGTTATAACCACCCCAGGGCATGAAAGCGACGAGTATATTTTGGCCTAGGGCGAGATCACCAAGGTGAGTCGCAGGACCATCCGCAATTACATCGCCGGCATTGACACGGTCACCTTCTTTTACGAGGGCCTTCTGGTTGATCGAAGTATTCTGGTTAGAGCGCTGGTACTTAACTAATTTATAGACATCCACTCCAGACTCTTCTTCTTTGAAGTTATCGCGCTGAATGACTATACGGTTAGAGTCGACAAAAATAACTCGACCATCGTGCTCGGCAAAAAGAATTGCACCAGAATCCCTAGCGACAGTTGATTCAACACCTGTACCCACTAATGGGGCATCAGTTTTAACAACTGGAACGGCTTGTCTCATCATGTTTGAACCCATGAGTGCTCTATTCGCATCATCATGTTCAAGGAATGGAATGAGTGACGTAGCGATTGAAATCATCTGTGATGGAGAAACGTCCATGAGGTCAACCTCATCCACGTCCACCATAGCAAGCTCGCCCTGCTTCCGAGCAGCGACAACAGGCGAAATTATCTTACCATCTTTAATGATTCGATCATCTGCTTGAGCGATAATCTTTCCTTCTTCTTCAAAAGAAGAGAAGTACTTGATCTTCTTTTCAAGCATCCGGTCGTCGTTAACAACACGGTATGGCGACTCAATAAATCCGTATTCAGAAACCTTTGCATAAGTAGCAAGAGAGGTAATAAGACCGATGTTTGGTCCTTCAGGAGTTTCAATCGGGCACATGCGACCGTAATGAGTTGCGTGAACGTCTCTCACTTCGAAACCAGCACGCTCACGGGTCAAGCCACCTGGGCCGAGTGCAGAGAGGCGGCGCTTGTGAGTGACTTCAGAAAGAGGGTTCGTCTGATCCATAAACTGAGAAAGCTGAGATGAACCAAAGAACTCTTTAACCGCAGCAGCTACTGGCTTTTGGTTTACAAGGTCGTGAGGCATCATCGTATCAAGCTCTTGGATGGACATTCTTTCTTTGACAGCTCTTTCCATCCTGACCAAACCAACACGGAATTGGTTTTCAAGAAGCTCTCCGACTGCGCGCACACGACGATTACCTAGGTGGTCAATATCATCGACCTGGCCTTTGCCGTTGTTAAGGTCGACGAGATACTTGACCGTGGTAAGAATGTCTTCCTTAGTTAAGACTGTATTCTCTACAGGTATATCGAGGCCGAACTTATAATTAATCTTCATCCGTCCGACCTTTGAAAGATCGTACTTAGTAGATGTAAAAAACAGGCTGCCGAAAAGTTGCTCAGCCGCTTCAATTGTCGGAGGCTCACCCGGACGAAGCCGCTCAAAAATTTTGATAAGCGCTTCTTCTGTAGAATGCGTCTTATCGAGGTAAAGTGTATTTCGAATCTGATCAGAGAAATTGACGTTGTCGATATAGATAACATCAACTGTTTTAACTCCACCCTTAATAAGCTCAAAGATCTTAGATTCAGTCAGCGCTTCGTTGGCGGAGGCTATCACCTCACCAGTAGATCGGTCGTAAACATCTTCTGCTATGACCTTACCAATCACCTCCTCAAGCTTTAGTGGGAGTGACTTTAGCCCTGACTCCTGAAGTTTTTTTACTGCAGGTTTAGTGATCTTCTTGCCTTTCTTAATAATTGCTTCGCCCGTTTTCGGGTGAAGAATGTCATCGTCGATTCGAGCGCCAGTGAGGAGCTCATAGTCGAGCTCACGTGAGTAACCTTTATCTGAAAGATTAATCTTCTCTAGTGGGTAAAAAGCCTTCAGTAGGTCTGAAACTGAATACCCCATCGCCTTTAGTATCACTGTCGCGTGGAATTTGCGCTTTCGGTCAATACGTGCATAGAGGATGTTCTTGTGATCGAATTCAAAATCGAGCCAAGAACCACGATGTGGGATGATCCTCGCTGAGTAAAGTAGCTTGCCAGAAGAGTGCTTTTTGCCGGAATCGTGTTCAAAGATGATGCCCGGAGAACGGTGAAGCTGAGAAACGATAACTCGCTCAGTACCATTGAATATAAATGACCCTGTAGGGGCCATGAGTGGGATATTACCGAGGTAAACTTCCTGCTCTTTAATAGAAGAAATTGTGCGCTGGCCGTCTTCACGCTCAGCAGTCGTGTCAAAGAAGATCAACCTGACAGTCACCTTAAGCGGCGACTCATAGGAAAGACCGCGCGCGCGACATTCGCCCACGGAATATTTAGGCTCTTCAAGTGTATAGCTAACGAATTCAAGTGAAACAGTCTTATTAAAATCGAAAATAGGGAAAATGGATTTGAAGACAGCCTGAAGGCCTTTCTCTTCGCGTTTTGCAGGAGGGATGTCTTTCTGAAGAAAGTCCTCATACGAGCTGATCTGCAGTTTCATCAAGCTCGGCGGTGACATCACGTAGTTGTTTTTGCTGAAACTTCTACGAGTCCACTCGTTGGGTGCAAATACTTTTGTCATCTATGGCTCCTGAGTAGGTGGGGCTCAAATAAAAAATCTTATAAGACGAAAAAATGGAAGCAGGTTTAGGACCTGCTTCCATGTCATCCCGAGGGACCGAGAGAATAAAATTACTTAACTTCGACTTTAGCGCCGGCAGCCTCGAGCTTCTTCTTAAGCTCAGCAGCTTCATCTTTAGAAACGCCTTCTTTAACTGTCTTCGGTGCGCCTTCGACGAGGTCCTTAGCTTCCTTAAGACCGAGGCCAGTAATAGCACGAACTTCTTTAATGACGTTAATTGGCGTGCCGCCCTTTTCAGTGAGAACAACAGTGAACTCTGTCTTCTCTTCGACAGCTGGACCAGCAGCTGCACCGGCAACAGCGACAGGAGCAGCAGAAACGCCGAACTTCTCTTCGAGTTGCTTAACAAGGTTCGCAAGGTCAAGGACGGACATTTTAGAAACGTGTTCGATGAGTTGGTCGTTAGTGATTGACATAAAAAATCTCCTAGGAATAAAAATTAATTAAATTAAGCGGTTTGGGTTTCTTTCTGCTCACGAATCGCATTGAGAACCCGAGCAAAAGCCGAAACTGGTGCATTGAACGTAGCGAGCAATGTTCCAAGCATCTGAGGACGTGTAGGCAACTTGGCCAGTGCCACCACTTCCGCTTTTGATAGTTTTTGAGTTCCAAGCATACCGCCGCGAATAATGACGATATTCTCGAACTCTGTTGAAGCATCATTTACGATCTTGGCGACAGCCGCCGCGTCTTCGTAAGCGAATGCTACGCAACTTGATCCCTTCAGTTCAGTGAGTAAGCCTTCCGCGAATGTACCTTTTGCCGCGCGAGCGAAAAGAGTGTTGCGGGTAATGACCATGTGGCCATTAACTTCGCGAACATTCTTTCTGATTCTTACAGAATCAACAGAAGGGATACCGACGAGGTTAGTTAAGAAGACGCCTTGCGACTTCTCTAGCTTTTCTCTGACAGAAGAAACTACTGCGTCTTTTTCTGCACGTGTCATCATAGTTTCAATCCTCCGTTAATAATAAATGGAGGGGAGTTTCGGCGGGCTTTACACTTCACTGTGAAGAAACCTGCTGTCTTCAACCCCTTCAAGGTCTAAATTATAGTGCTACTGCTGTAGCGTCGTTTGTATCGATTTTTACGCCAGGACCCATCGTCGTACTTATCACCAATGATTTAACGTATGTGCCTTTAGCCGAAGACGGCTTTGCCCGAAGTATTGCACCAGTAACTGCCTTAAAGTTTTCAAGGAGCTGAGCTTCCGAGAAAGACTTTTTTCCAATAGGCACGTGGACAATTCCTGTCTTGTCTGCACGATACTCAACCTTACCAGCTTTTTGTTCAGCTACCGCCTTAGCAATATCAGTTGTAACCGTTCCTAGCTTAGGGTTAGGCATAAGACCACGAGGTCCTAAAACGCGGGCAATCTTTCCGATTTTACCCATCATGTCTGGTGTAGCAATAACGCGATCAAAGTCCATCCATCCACCAGCAATCTTATTAATCATGTCTTCTCCGCCAACGAAATCAGCTCCAGCCTTTTCAGCTTCAGCAAGCTTCTCACCAGCTGTGATAACTATCACGGTTGTCTTTTTTTTTTTTTTTTCTGGCATCACGAGAGCACCACGTACCATCTGATCAGCGTGACGGGGATCAATCCCGAGACGGAAAGCTAAATCTACTGTCTCATCAAATTTTGCATAAGCTGCAGACTTGGAGAGATTCAGAGCTTCGGTTACCGTGTAGAGCTTCGTGGCATCAACTTTCTTTGCAGCTTCTTTATATTTAGGCGATATTTTTTTCATTACTAAGTCCTCTCGGTTCAAACGACCTTTAGAAGGTCTCCCGCAAAATTATTTATAATCCAGTTTAAGGCCCATTGAACGGACTGAACCTTCAATAGTACGCTTAGCAGCTTCATGGGTGGCAGCAGTGAGATCTGGTTCCTTGGCCTTGGCGACTTCTGAAACAATTTTCTCAGCAACTGTCCCTGCTACTTCGTGCCCTGGCTTCTTAGACCCAGACTGAAGCTTCAACTTATCCTTGAGAAGATAAGTAGCTGGAGGTGTCTTTGTGATGAATGTGAACGTTCGATCAGAATAGACAGTGATGATCGTTGGTAGCATTACACCTGTGTCTTTCTGTGTGCGTGCGTTGAACGCCTTACAGAATTCCATAATGTTTACGCCACGCTGACCAAGAGCTGGACCGATGGGTGGTGATGGATTTGCCTTTCCACCGGGGATTTGCAATTTAATGAAGCCTGTGACTTTTTTAGCCATAATTACTCCTTGCGGTTCGAACGACTTTCGTCTCCCGCTATATTGTTAAACTTTCTCTACTTGAGAGAATTCTAGTTCTACTGGGGTTGGTCGTCCAAAGATAGAAACCTGAACCTTGACCTTACCTTTCTCTGAGATTGTTTCTACGACTCCAACAAATGAAGCAAAAGGGCCTTCTATCACTTTGACTGAATCGCCTTCTGAGAAATTTGCAACGGAACGTGTGCGCTTGAAGCCTTCGGCCAGTGATGCCGTCATCGAGGTGGCTTCTTCATCTGAAATTGGCATAGGTTTATCTTTTGTGCCACCTATGAATCCCGTTATTTTATCCGTGTCTTTGACCAAATGCCAGGTCTTCTCATTCATGATCATTTTTATAAGAACATAGCCTGGGAAGAACTTCTTCTTCATGGTTCTTTTTTTACCATTTACATTCGCCACAACAGATTCTTCTGGGACCATGATTTCGGCGAAATATTCAGTCATGTTATGGTTAACAATTCGCTCTTTTAGTGTCTTCAGAACACGATTTTCGAATCCACTGAGTACATGAACAATATACCATTTAAAATCGGGGTGATCCCCAGCTGACAAAACTCTTTCATTATTCTCAATCATGCAAGATCCTTATTTGTTAACTAGGGCAAGTAGGTAGTTCGCACCAAAATCGAAAAACCCAAAAATAAATCCGAAAATAGTGACAGCAATCAAGATCACAAATGTGTGACGCCAAGTTTGTTGGCTATCAGGCCATACAACCTTCAATACTTCCTGAAAAACATTCGCTAAAAACTCTGATGAATTAGAATTCTTCAGAATGGTGATGTAGGCCGCAAGTGCTATCAAAACTGAGAGTACTTGGGTGATTCCGAAAAAATAAGGAATGATTGATTCAAGTGCAAACCAATCAGCTAATTTTTCAAAGAAATTTATAAGAACATACCCAACAAGAATACAGACAACAGCAACAGTTGCTTGAATCCACTTCTTGCCTTCATCATTAGAAGCCACAGCCATTTGAACCTCAATTTAATCTGAAACGAAATCCCATTTATGCAAAATCATGTGAGTTATGTCTACAAAAAAAGCAATTTAGGTTGACAAGATAAAAAACAATAACGCACAGCTACGGAAAACTGCAGGATTTGCTATCAATGCCAATGCTCAGCAACTCTAGGTTTGTAATAGAAAGCTAAATCAATTGGATTATGTGGCGGGAGCAGAGGGATTCGAACCCCCAACCTAACGATTTGGAATCGTTCGCTCTACCGTTAGAGCTATACTCCCGTGGATTGGATGACAAAGAAAAAGGGCCTTCCAGATTCATCACCCGGAAGGCCCAATATTCAATAAAAATTAAGCAACGATATCAGAAACAGTGCCGGCACCGATTGTACGGCCACCTTCACGAATAGCAAAGCGAAGACCTTTCTCCATAGCAATTGGCGCTATAAGCTCCACACCGAATGAAGTATTGTCTCCAGG
>JAIYDC010000099.1 GCA_027487685.1 Pseudomonadota bacterium
CCTTATCGTCAAAGAGTTCTTCTTCTTGATCAAGTCCAGCAAGACCTTTTTTACTTTTGGTTTTCCCGGAATAGTAACCCTCTATTGCCTCGTCTCGGTAAGTTGGACTTCGCGTTGGACGATCGGGAGTCTCCTTTCCGGAGGAGCTACTTTTTTCCCGTCCTTTCGCCTCCTCACCAGTCTCACCGAGAGGATCAGATTCATCTGGAGATGAGGCCCTATCGTCAAAGAGTTCTTCTGCAGCTTCAACTCCAGCGGGGTCCTTCGGCTTTCTGGTTTTTCCGGAATAGTAACCATCGATCGCCTCGTCTCGGTAGGTTAGAGGCCGCCGTGTCCTTCCATCCTCGGTCTCGCTTTGTCCGTCTGCTGTCTCGTCAAGAAGAGCATTGTCATCGAAGACTTCGCTCTCAGTATCTCTAGTCGCCGATGGCCGAAGATCCTCGCCACGCTTATCATTGAGCCGACCATCATGAACTTCTTCCTGATAACGGAGTTCAAGCTCTTTCGCCTGCTGTGCTTCAACTGATAGCTCGTCTAGCCCATCGACTTTGGTTACTTCATCATCGGATTTGAAAACATACTTGGTCTTAAAACTCTCTTCAATAAAACTTCGCTTGATCTCCCCATTCATGGAATTCTTAGCAAGCTTAATTCCCTTCTCATCGGCACGTATTTTTGTTATGTGAACGGGGCCGGCCTCAAAGAACAGTTCGAAATCGGATCCCCGAAAGACCCAGAACTGGCCGTCCCAATCTATTTCAGGAATTTTCTGGCCGCGCAACCGCCACTTTCCACCAGAGGGAGCAAAGATCTCCCGCTCCGTCTCACGGATTTCAAAGCACCAGCTCTCCCGGGAGTCCCGTTCCCAGCGGCCAATGTTCGTCGATGGACCTTTCACATGCAGGGTCCAATTCGAGAGAAGATTTCGAATGGACTGAGGGTGATCTAAGAGCCAGATATCGTCTTCGAGATCAAGAGGGGTCACCCAGGTGATGCGAGAATCAATTTCCTGATTATCAACTGACTTATCCACTACGAGCTTCTTATCCACGGCCCCTAAAGATTCAACTCTGCCCCCACCAACCGCCGAGAGAAGGAGCTCAAACTTATGCTTGAGTGCCTTAGGGTTGACGTCACCATTCAGGACATCGCGGATTCCCATCTTCATCAGGAGCTGCTGGAAATTCGCATCCCGCGTATAGTCGAAGACCAAGAATTTGAACGGGACTTTTCCGACTAATTTACTGTCCTTTTTTATAAATGCAGCTATCTGTGAGAGGTCGTCCTTGCTCCGAAGTGATGCTATGACAACTCCCCGTTCGGCCACGCTCAGGATCGTTGCAAGCTCTTGAGAGATGCGACAATCATCGACCTCAAAAAGATCAGTTCTCTTACGGTACGGTACAAGAAGATCGTCGAGAACTCGATGCTCTTTAGTGAAGAGAAATTTAATAATCGAAACCGTACCCATGCTAAAAGAATATCAGGGAAATTAACGGCGGTGTTAAGGAATAAGAGGACGAGAACTATAGGTTAAAAAAATATGAACACTGGAATGATTTTTGATTGAAAAAAATTAATCTCAACTTAAGATGATGATATCAAAAAAACGAAGAGGAGATTTATGCTTTCTACCACAGTCAAGAAATCGTTAGCGGGGCTCGCTATCATTTCAGTCGGAAATGTGTTCGCGCAGGATGTAAACCTTAATGGGTTCGCGAGTGCTCACGTAACTCAGAAGCTCGGAGGAGACTCAAGCCCTGAGTATTACAACCAGAACAGTTCACCAAATTTCTACAACTACACAAAATTCGGTTTGAACATTTCAAGTAACCTATCCGAAAAGTGGACCGTCGCTTCCCAGGTCCTCGTCAGAGGTAACAAACAAACTCCAGGGTCTGAGCTACCTCAGTGGGGTATGTATGCTAACTGGGCCTTCGTCGCGTACAAACCACAGGACAACTGGCGGATTCGTCTCGGACGACAGCTCTTTCCGGCATGGCTGGTTTCTGAATACATCGACGTAGGCTACATGTATCCTTGGACCGAGGTTCCTCACGCGGTTTATGACATGGCACCATTTAAATCGCTCAATGGAGTCTCTACAGACTACACCTTCACTTTAGACAGTGGAGCGAAGCTGGGAGTCATGTTCTTCGGAGGACAGGAATACATCACGGTTCCCCTCGCTGAGGGAGGGAACGAAACGAATTCTTACGGCAATGTTCTAGGAACAGAAGTATCACTCGTTACAGGCGGGCATAAGCTTCGCCTGATGACAGCTCAATATAACATCTCAAGCACGAATGACGGGAAGACTTACACAGATAACCGGAATACAACTTATATCGCTGGATACAAGTACGATCAGAACAACTGGATGGTCTATTCAGAAGCAGGATTGCGCGAAGGTGGTAACGGTTCAACTGTTCTTCAGGCCGACACCCCGGATATGAAAAGAGATCGAATCTATAATAGGCGTGTATTAGGAGGGTACCTCACTGCTGGCTACTGGTTCGGTAACTATCTCCCTCATGTTACAGCATCATCAGCAACATTTGATACAGGATCAACTGAGGGGACACAAGATATGTACTCTTTAGGCCTCAATTGTAAAGTTGCCCCAAACATCATGATGAAAACGAGTCTTGGATATTCAATTTCAAGAGATGGGAATGCTCACATGGATAATGAGGGTGACTCAACAACGGCCGTTACTGGCTTCGACATGATTTTCTAAGAGGAACAACATATGAAATTTTTAATTCTACTTATGTTTTCAGCTAGTGCCTATTCTCAATCTTGTGTCGTCGTTAAAGGCGGCAAAGAGAGCTCTTTCGACGGTAAATCCGTGGATGGCCTCTCCATCGAGAAAAAAAGCTTGAATAACCTGAACAAGGCTTTTCCGGCTCTTTCTGTGCAGGAGAAAGTCTTTTCTGGATCGATCCAGACTTGTCTGAACTGCGATGACAATTACGTAAAGTGTAAGTAACTTCGTTCCAGGTAACCCTACCTCTAAGGTAGGGTTACCCTTTACCCTGCCTTCTCAAATTTCTTTTCAATCAAAGACCTTAAGACCTGTGAAAGGTATTGGTCACTTCCAGAAACTTGAGCCGCTCCCATTTCAATCGCCTCTTTCGGCATGCCATACACAATGCAGGATTCCTTACTCTGTGCCATGGTCGCAGAAGAGCCTGACCTGCGCATGGCAAGAAGCCCTTCTGCCCCGTCTTTGCCCATCCCCGTCAGAAGGACTCCAATTGATGGGATATTAGTCTGGGAAACAGAGAGAAAAAGTTTATCCACACTGGGACGATGAGAATTCATCGGGCCATCATAGTTAGGAGAAATGAATCTTTTGGAATCAACCTCTTTAACTGTCAGATGGTAGTCTCCCTGGGCTAAATAGATGCAGTTTTCCATAAGCTCCACTGCTGTGTCAGTGGCAACCAGCTTTAGCCCCGAAGCCGATGCCATACTTCGAGCAAAGGCACCCGCAAAATCAGAGTTGATATGCTGTACGAGAACAATCGGAGGACAGGGGCGGGGCATATTCTTAAGAAAATTCCCCAGGATATTAGGACCCCCAGTGCTGGCCCCAATCACAATTAGGTCAGGGCATTTCATGAATTTTGCCTGCAGACCAAAGTCAAGTTTATGACCACGCTTTTTCGCCCCCTCTTGAGGGCGCCATTCATAACTGGAAAACTTCTTTAGCGAAAAGCCAAATTTCTCCGCTTCAATTCTCTCGCTATGGCCAAGAATTAGGCTTCCATTGGGGTTCAAGCATTGCGAGAAATTCTTCGCAATGGTTTCGCACTGGGCCTTATCAAAATAGATAAGAACATTTCGGCAAAAAATGAAATCCATCTTCTCATTAATCGTCGTGGAGTCAATATCCAACAAGCTGGCCGTAAAGAAGCTCATTTTAGACTTAATTGAATCATTGATTTTGATTGAACTCCCCACCCGACTAAAGCAGGAATGATAAACAACAGGAATAGAGCTAAGAGATGAGGCCTCGTAGATCCCCGCTTCCGCCACCGCAACCGAAACCGGATCAATATCAGAAGCATGAACTTTGTAATTGATCTGAGGATACTTCAACCGCAGTCCCTCAAGAGTCACAGCAATTGAATACGCCTCCTGGCCTGTGCTACAGGCCGCTGTCCAGACCTGGATCGTCTGGGCGCCTTGTTTACCCTTGAGCCGTTCTTCAATCAGATTGATCAATAAATCAAAGTGCGGCTTTTCACGAAACCAAGAAGTCGTGTGTATCGTCATAAGGGATAAGAATCGGTCGTATTCAGCGTCATCCTCAGAAACTAAGAGGATATATTCCGGAAACGACATAAAGTTAAGTTCATTAAGTCGTCGGACCAAGTTGTTAAGAAGGAGATCCTTCTTAAAAATCCCTGTCTGGCAAGTGCCAGTCAGGGACTCCACAATTTTAAAAAAAGCAACTTGTTCTTCATCACTGAGATTAACACTTTCCACCTAAGAGACCTTTTTGTTATCAGACTTACCCTTACGCTTCTCAACTAAGCCTTGAATCGCCTGGTCTAAAGAAACGACTGATGCCATGGGCCCAGATTTTTCTTTAGTTGGAGCGACTTGAGTATTTGTAGAGGAAGATCCATTAATCATCACTGAGATATGCTCAGTCACATCATTTAACTTTGCGCTCTCGTCTTGGAGAAGTCGGGCAGCTTTACTTGCATCATCGGCATTCAAGGAATTCTTTTGAGTTGCAGAGTCAATCTGGTTCATAGCGGCGGTCGTCTGTTGAATCCCAAGCTCTTGCTGTTCACAAGCATCAGTAATGCCTCGAATCTGCGAAACAATCCCTTCAACATCGAAAGAGATATCTTTGAAGCTTTTCACAGCTTGAGAGGAAACAGTTGAACACTTGGTCACTTTCTCTTGAAGGGATGTGACGATGGACTGAACTTGTTTCTGACTATCCTTAAGCATAGACTCAATATCTTTGGCAGCGTTACCACTTACCTTCGCAAGGTTACCGACTTCTTCGGCAACGACTGCGAAACCACGACCGTGCTGGCCGGCCCGCGCTGCCTCGATGGAAGCGTTAAATGAAAGGAGCTGAGTTTTGAACACAATGTCGTTGATGATATTGGTCTTGTCTGACACTTCCATGATAATCTGAGAGACCTTCTGGAACTGCTGATTGGCGTCTTCAATGGTCTTAATGGCGAAGGTCATTTCTTCCATGACCCGTTCTCCATCCTTCGTCTTCTCATTCACTCGCTGAACCACATCCATCGACACTTTAGCGCTGGTCGATGTCTGCGAAATCATAGATGCCATCTCAGACAATGCGGAGACAGATTCTTGAATCGCAGAAGATTGTTCAATAGCGGCCGAGGCCACAGCTTCAGAAGTAGTACAAAGGGTCTGAGACAAATTGCGATTTGTTTCCGTAACGGACTTGAGCTTTAAAGAATCTGAGGTAAAACTTCTTCCGATATGCCTAACCGCAAAATACGAGAAGACCAGAGCGCAAAACATCGTCAAAAGGATTGTGGCCAGAAAGATATTTTCATTTTGGAGAATGGTGCCGAGGGCCTGAGTCTTACCAATGCGAACTAACACTCCCCACTTAAATTCATTCACAAAATTATCAGTCTGCAAAAGACTATGACCTGTTAACTCTTCAAACTTCTTCACCGAGTGGGTCGAATAACTGCTACCTTCCTTACCGGCGACAAGCTTGGCTGCACCACTATTAACTGCTGCAACGTTGAGTTTGCCAATTAATGACTCGTCATAAACAAATGAATCAGTTTTTGCTATAAATGGGTCATAGCTAAAGAGCAGCACACCTGAGTTATCCACAAGAGAAAACTCTGTGGAATTAAATCCTTGCGACTTAAGGGTCTGATAAGCATCCTTAAAGATGTTTGAGATCCACTTCATATTCGCACGGCAGGTAATGACCCCAATGGTCTCACCCTTGTCATTTTTGAGTTTTGTCGAAAAACTCGTCCCGTAGATGTTTCTACCGACCGCTGTCGATGTCACAGCATCTAACTGAGCGGGCTCAACATAAGTCCCAGAGAAAATTTTACCCTTGGTAAACTCCCCGGCCATGGAACGCTTAAACCATTCTGAGTCAGCATAATTTTTTTTGAGCTTATTCGTGTCATAAGAAAACCCGAAGGAATCGGAGTCTGAAGAAGCAACGAACTCTCCATTCCGATCAACGATCATAATGACGTCATAGACCCCATAAGTGGCGGAGAGATTATTCAAAATATCCTGAACTTTCGCTCTATTTCGAAAGTCTTTCAATCCCTGATTCAACCCAAATGCTTGAACATCGTAGTAGCGTTCATAGAATGACTTCGTAATGGAATTTGAAATGTTCTTGGAGTCAGCGAAGAATTTGTTTTCAACACTCTTAATGAGAGAATCATTCGAGGACTTAAACTGCACAAACGCAACGAGGCCTGATACAAAGATCATGCAAAATATCAAAAGATTCAATTTCCTAACGAGTGATAGCTTTTTCATATTTTCTCCCTATGCCGACATTTCTAAAAATTGTTTATCTTGTTCAGAAAGAAATGACTTTACGTCTACGATGGTAATGATCCGGTCCTGGTAATTAACGAATCCTTTGAGATATTCGAGCGCAATCTTGCCCGCGATCTTCACATCCTGAACAGTTGATGAGTTGATATGAATCACACTCTCTACCCGATCAATCGCTGCCCCCATAATGCCGTTCTCTGTTTCACAGATAAGCATAGTCTGCTTTCCCTGGTACTTAGCAGCTATACCCATTTTTTTTCGTAGATCGATGATCGCAACAATCACGCCTCTAAGATTGATCATGCCCGAGAAATGTTCCGGCATATTGGGAACAGGTTTAGGTTTGATCATTTCAACGACTTCGTGAAAGTCCAGCAAGGGTGAAGCATAAAGTTCGTCATCTATGCAAAACACTAAATAGCGTTCATTCTCTAGCTCATTCATATTAGGCTGCCTCTCCAGAAGTCTTTAGGTATTTAAAAAATTTCTGCATGATTGCTGAAATATCGAGAATAAGACCAGGCTCTCCGTTTGGTAGGATCGTTCCTCCAGAAACTGCGAATGAACTATCAAAACATGTATTCAAGTCCCGGACGACACTCTGATGTCGACCCAGGATCGATTCGACTCCAATCGCCAGCCGTTTTCCGTTAACCTTGGTCACTAAAACGGGATAATCATTCGTTACTTGAGTTAACTCTAAATTAAAAATTTCACTCAAATGGATGTAAGGAATAACTTTCTCCTTCATGAGGAACTTATTGTCCTTGGGAGAGAAACTAGGGCTTAGGCTTATGACTTCTTCAATAAAATTCAGAGGAAGGACGTACTGTGTCTCGTTGACTGAAACCACAAGTGAATCAACAATGCTCAGGTTTGTAGGAATTGTGATCCGAAATTTTGTCCCCTTGCCTTCTTCACTTCCAATACTTATTTTGCCATTCACTTCCTCAATGGTTCTCATAACTACGTCCATTCCGACTCCTCGGCCGGAAACGTTGGTCACCGCTTCGGCGGTAGAAAATCCGGGAATAAATATGAGGGCATAGACCTCTTCCCGTGGGATCGAAGCCGTAGGGGAAATAAGTTTTTTCTCGATCGCCTTTTCAAGAATTCTTTTCTCAGAGAGACCCTTCCCATCATCACTGACAGTGATTTCTATGCCCTCTTCCACTTTAGAGACATTGATCGAAATCACTCCCCGCTCTGACTTGCCCGACTCAATCCTCTTTTCGCGAGACTCGATCCCGTGATCAACCGAGTTCCGAACGATATGAGTTAAGGGATCCAGCATCTTATCCAGGATGGTTTTTTCAATTTCAATCTCGTGCCCGCTAACTTCCACATCGATGTCTTTCCCCAGTGATCGAGATAGATCCTTGATGGCCCTATCCAACCGCTGGAAGATTCCACCCACAGGGGTCATCCTAAATTCGAAAGCTGTATCATAGATCTCCTTAGTGATCTTATGGCTTAGATTGAGAGAACTATAGATGAGCTGGCCCTGAAGCTTGGTTCCAGAGTTTTCAATTGCGTTCTGAAGGATGGACTGCTGGATTGAGAGCTCACCGATCAAATTGATTAGGGCATCAATTTTTTTCGTACTGATTCTTAGGATTTCTTCTTTGCTTTTTTTTGCTTCAACTTCAGTGGTTTGCTTACTCTCGGCTACAACCACCGGGCCATTGGGCACTGTTTCATTACCCTTTTCGACTTTGATTTCTTCTTTCGGTTTAGCAATTGACTGTACAGGCGTCTGTGTCTTGTGTGGACCACTCTCGTGCTGACCACTGAAGTATTCGTCCATAAAAGGTTGAGGAAAAAATTCGCTTCTTGGTTCGGATTTCAAAATATCAACCCATGCGGCCATCTGCGAATGAGCGCCCAGGAGCATTCTTAGAGTCTGACTGGTAAGCTCTTTATTAGAATTCTTCTGCTCAACAATCACGTCCTCGACTAGGTGAACGAATTGGCTTAGTTTCATCAGGCCTACGGAAGCCGATGAGCCCTTAATGTTGTGGGCAATCCTAGATAAGGAATTTATATGATCAACTGTCACTTCCTTCTCCAGGCATAGACAGATCCCCTCCCATTTGATGAGAAGTTCATCTACCTCTTCCAAAAAGAAACCAACCATTTCTAAATCTAATTCCGACATGACTAAACCTCGCCCGTTCTTTTCGAACGAGGTCCTCAAAAACATGATTTTTTTCTCTTTTTTTCTTATCTTGAAGTTTTTTGTTTACCCTCGCCACGGATCGCACCGCAAAAGTGCCCTATCTTCAAGTGTGCAACCAAATTCTTTGACTTGTCCCTTTTTTGTTTGATATACCAAACATCTATGAAAACTTGGCGAAAACTTCACGGCTATGTTGCTCTCGTAATTCTGATGCCCCTCTTACTGACCGCACTCACCGGCATTATTCTTCAGCTCCGGGACCAGTTTGAGTGGATCCAGCCTGCTCCGGTTAAATCACAGGCGGTCACTGGCACCCCACTCCTCACCCTGGGTGAGATCATTGAGCGGTTCAAAGACCAGGGCCTCGAGCAGATAATCTACAAACCGGCCAAAGGATCGTTGGTTGTTCGCCTCCAGAGCGACACCGAGGTCCACCTTCACCCGCAAACCGGGGCCGTCCTGAAGCAGGCGACTCGAAGGACTACCTTCCTGATAGAACTTCACCAAGGCTCGTGGCTGGGAAAGTTTGGTCAGTATGGAGTCCATGTCACCACAGGACTTGGGCTGTTATTTCTCATCGTCTCCGGAGTTGTTATTTACCCTTTTAAAAGGAAATCTCTATGACCCAAGGTTTCAGATTTGGCCTCGAGGCCGAGTTCATGCTTGCCGCTGCCAGTGACTTCCGACCGCTGTGGTACAAGGACCTCTCCTTCAAGACTCTCGACGCTATTTTTGAGGGTATTTCCCTCGAGGGCCTCCCAAGTCTCGAAGGTCTCCATGCCGAGCCCCCTCACACCAAGCTCATGCCCTTCGTGGTCGAGGGCTACGGAATAACCGACGAAAATTTCATGGTCACCGATGCCTACCCCAAGGGAGTTGAAATCCGGACGCCAGTCTGTAGCTCTCTCAAAGAGGTCCTTAGTGTTTACGAAACCCTCTACCGGCGCTTAAAACCTGCTCTGGCCGCTCAAGACCTCATTCCCGTTACGATCTCCCACCACCCGATCGAAACAAAATTTTCCGGCCCCCAGAACAAACGCCGGCACGACTACTGGCTCTGGGCAATGGAAGTCATGACGACTTATGGGCCCGACATCAACGTAAGCTTCCCCAAGGAGATCTCTGACCGACTCTTTGGCGACGTAGAGAATCTTAATGCTAAAGTAAATTACTACGCGCCAGCACTCGCTGCGATCTCCCTGGCCTCACCCTTCTATCAAGGCGGGACCTGGATCCACAAGGGATACCAGGGAAAATCATTTAGGACATTCAAACGCAGCATCGTCGCACCGGCGATCGAACTCCACGCTGACGAAGACTTTCGGATCGAATTTAAAGTTTTCGAGATGACCAAGAACGTCGCCGACTTCGAGTGCTACTTCCTTCTAGTCCTGGCACTTTTTCTGGACGAGGGACTCACCGGCAGGGCCAGCAACCAGGAGCGGATCTACGACTCTGGAGCGGTCGCACGCATGGGCCTTCTCGCTGAAGGCATGCGCCACCGATTCACTGAACTCTACGATCGCTCCTTCACCGTCCTCACCCAATACGGCTTCGACACAACTCCACTTAAGCACTTGGCCAGAAGGATTGAAATGAACCACTCCCCGGCCGATGAAATGCTTGACCTCTACCGCACATCGGGCTCAATCAATGCTGTGATGAAGGAATTCTCGGAGATGATCACTCTCGACGGCGAACGGATCTAATGCCCGGACACCTCGAGATCATCGTTGCCCTGGCGCTGATCGCCCTCTCGGCCCTCCTCTCCTGGAAGAAGCGCCAGCAACTGGAGAAACCTCTTCTGATCGGCGCCCTGCGAACGCTCATTCAGATCCTTCTTTTGGGCCATGTACTGACCTGGGTCTTCGCCAACAAAACTCTTGTGGTAGTTCTCATCGTCTCAAGCATTATGACGGTCAACGCGGGACTTCAGTCCCTGGAGCGAATTAAGGTCCGCCATGCGGGTTTACTTCTTGATAACTTAGTAGCGATCACTCTCGCCATCTGGCCCCTGGCCCTCGTGGGGTCGGCCCTCCTTCATGCTCGGCCCCTGTGGCAGGTAGATACCTTCCTTCCCCTCCTGGGAATGCTCCTCGGCAACACTCTGAGCGGAATCTCCCTCGGTGTTGACTACCTCAACTCCGAACTCAAAGAACGCCGAGAGGAGGTCATAGCGATTCTGGCCTTAGGGGCCACTCCCGCGGAGGCCACGACGGCCATCAGAAATCGCTCATTGAAGATCGCCCTGACACCAATGCTTAACTCTCTGGCGTCCAGTGGCATCGTATCGATCCCTGGCATGATGACGGGCCAGATCCTTGCTGGAGGGGCACCCGTCGCTGCGGCCGTCACCCAAATCATCGTTATGCTCCTCATCGCTACAGGGACCTACGCTGGTTCCTACCTCGCCGTGACACTTTCGCGGCGGAAGAAATTTTCCTCCGAAGGCATACCATGCTTCGGGTAAGAGAGCTGAAGCTTCTGAACGATCACACGGTTTCATTCGAACTTGCGGCCGGCGAAAGTGTGGTGATCCAGGGAGCAAATGGCTCAGGGAAATCACTCTTCATGAAATCTCTGACCAAGCTAGTTCCTGCGAGCTACGCTGAGTATACTTTGGACGGCATCCCGGCCGCCAGTCTTCGCACTGAACTCCTCCGATCGAAACTCCTGTATGTACCCGCCACTTCACTCATCCCTAGTGGCACAACCGTTGGGGACTTCTTTCAGACGGCCTTCCGTCTCGAGATCTATAAAGGCCATTACCCCATTTTCTCCTACTCGCAGTACGTCGAACGCTGGGGTCTTGACGTCCAAGATGTATCCTTACTCTCGACGGGACAGCGCCAACTCCTGACACTCCTGCGTGCTCTTTCACTCTCAGCGAAAGTCCTTTTCCTGGATGAGCCGACGGCCAACCTCGACGCCTCCCGAACCCTCGAGGTTGAGGCCCTACTTCTGGACTGGCAACGCCGCACTGGAGGAAGCCTCGTCATGAGCACTCACTCGACGGCCCAGGCTAAGCGCCTAGGGTTCCGAGTTGTTACTTTAAAGTTGCTCTAAAATAGACATCAGGTTCAGGTGACACTCACCGATATGCATCCTTAACGACAAGGAAAGAATGACCCCTATCCTAAGCCTCCTATGCCATATGCTGACTCTTAAAGACTGAGAACTCATCGTCAAAGGCCGCAACCCTATTCATAACCAAGGCCGGATCAGTGATAGCTTTAAACCCAATCGACGCGTACAGGCGAACGGGAGGTCTGGAAGGGGTCACAGCGATCCGGGGTATAAGCCCCAAAGATTTCAAATTCCTACGAGAATTTCAGGACCTTCTGAACCATGTCTACAACATGGGCCCCCGGGGTCGATTATCCGCCTCCCAGGAGGAGAAAGATCTCTCAGAAGCGCTCCTCTTTCTCGCCACCTACTCACCTGTTAAGGCCGCCGCCTGCCAGTTTATAAATACCATTTTGCAGCATCGGCCCAATCAAGTTGACACCAACGCGGCCCGGGGTTAGAACCTTCCGTAAGTGAGGAACCCTATGAAATCGTTCTTAAATTCTGCCGTCTTGTTTTTCGTATTCTCCAGTGTTGTGAGCGCTCAAGTGAGCTACCCGCAACCTAAAAAAATCCCTCAGGTCGAAAGCCGCTTCGGTGTATCGATCCTGGATTCCTTCAAATGGATGGAAAACTCATCAGACCCGGACCTCTGGAGCTGGATTGAGGAACAGAAAACCTTCACCGCCAACTCTCTCGATACTAACCTTGGAGATGATTTCGCCAAGAGAACCCTCGAGTTTAGAAAGCTCCGTGAAGAGCAAGGAAAAATTACTCAGGCGGCAGACCCAGTCTTTTCCCGCGCCTCGGTTCCTGGTCTCGAAGATGACCTCCGCAGCATGGGAGTCCGCGACCAGCGCTTCATCAAATGGGAGGTGCCATCACGGTCCCTAAAGTCTGTACCCGTGAAAGCGGAGAGCTCCCGCTACAAACTTACATCCCAGACAGTGCATAACGGAGACCTTCGCCGGGTTATCGTTTCCCAGAAGTCTGACAACCAAGTCGTTGATATCCTCCTTGTGAAATTTTATACCTTCATCGCTTGGCAAGATGACGAAAGCTTCTACTACATCTCTGATCTCGACGAGCGTATCGGGGGTGGCAGGCCAGGACTTTTCCGGCACACTGTGGGCGAGATCCAAAGTGAAGACGTGCTCCTTCTGACGGGTAAGACATCTAGCTCTGACCTTACCATCCACCAGGTAGGAGAGCGCTTCTTCGCTGAAGCCGATGGAACCATCGGTAGCCTTCAACTGTCGACCGGACGCCTGACGAATAGATTGGCAGTTAACGGCGAGATCGTCGAAATGAGTGCGGGAAGCGAAGTAGAGGCCACGGTCCTCACCTTCCGAAACGCTAACTATGGTGAGTTTGAGCAACTGAGACTTAGGGACGGGCAGCGTCGCCGCCTTCTGGCCGAGCAGGATTTTGTCCTGGAAAAAACCAAGCGCATCGGGAACAACGCAGTTTTCGTGATTGGTCTTCGGGACGGGGCCCATGTTGCGGCCATTCTCTCTCCTCTGGGCGAACTCACGATGATTCCAGGTCTTGATGACGGAACAATTGAGTATGTGTCCCACACCGATGAGAGTGTTAAGTTAAGCCTCGAGACCTACTCTCTGCCTAAGTCAATCTACGCTTACGACCTCAAGAGCGGCGAGCTCAAGCTTCTTGCTAAGCAGACCTATCCCATTGAGATCGCATCAGAGAAGATTTTTTATACCGCCAGCAACGGCCAGCGTGCTTCCCTGTTTATCATGTATAAAAAGGGCACAGCACTTACGGCCCGGACTCCGGTGATCCTCTTCGGCTACGGCGGCTTTCGCATCGCCATCACTCCTGCCTTCGGGATTTACGAGTCTCTCTCATGGATCGAAAAGGGCGGGGCCTTCGCTGTCGCTACCATTCCTGGATCCCTCGATTACGGTGAATCTTGGTACCAGCTTGCCCGCAACAGCGGCCGGACACACTCCTTCGACTCTTTCGCACTCGCGGCCCAAGAACTCATTGCCCGTGGCTGGACCTCGTCCCAGAACATCGGCATGATGGGCGCAAGCAACGGAGGAACTCTCGTCGCAGGAACGATGCAGCGTCATCCTGAACTGTTTAAGGCAGCGGTTCCAATCGTTGGCGTGATGGATCTTCTGAACTTCCCGCTTTTCACTGCCGGGAAGTACTGGACGACTGACTACGGTAATCCCTTCAACGAACAGGAGTTCCGTGGAATTTTCCCACTCTCTCCATACCACGCTCTCGAGCGAAAGGCCTACCCGGCCACGCTCGTGATGACCGCAGAGTTCGACGACCGAGTTGTTCCGATGCACTCCTACAAGTACGTAGCGCGGCTTCAGGAATTCAACACTTCTGAAGCACCGATCCTACTCTACAACAAGGAATGGGGAGGGCACGGCCGCGCTAGCGGGTCGGCCAGAGAGAGCTCGCGCTTCGTCTCGGCTTTTTACACTTTCTTTGCCCAGCAGCTAGGTCTCTAATTTAAAGGGTCCGGATCAAGCGTATTTCTCTTACGGCTTGCTCCAGGGCCCGTTCCTTCGCTGCATGAATACGATACGGTTAAACCACAGCAAACCGCAGGAATGGACCAAGGGAGAGATTCTTTCGGCATGCCCATGGTCTAGACTGATAATTTAATAATTTTTTCAACCGGACTTAACAATCAGAAAACAGCGCGATATAGATAGCCTCTAAATAGAATCACTCACTAAGGAGTCGTCATGAAAAAATTTATCCTCGCAGCACTCGTAGTCGTTGCTTCAGTCGCTCAAGCGGCAGAAGTTGTTGTCCTCGAAGCTAACTTGTCTGTCGTTCCGCGCGGCCCAGAGGTTGCCTCTTCTAAGTTCTATATGGATACCAAGACTGGAGAAGGCTTCGTCAAAGCATCTGTGTCGGAGGAAATCACGACATGGACGACTACAACTTGGTGTACATCATCTTACTGCACTACACACCCGGTCCCAACTAGGACACTCAACCAGATTTTCTCTGAAACTGTAAAAATTGAAGGCCTCACACTTATGGGTGACGATGCCGTCTATCAGGGAGCCGAAGGAAACGTTGTCTGCGGCACAATGAGACCAAGCCGTATCTTCCGTGTTCCTACCCTTTATCTCTCTGGAAACTGCAAACTGGAATCTAAGATCCTGAGATCTGGTCTCTCAGGCAAATTGGTTGTTACTCTTCGCACGAAGTAATCTCCATAATAAATTCCTCCAAATGGACCGCCTTCGGGCGGTCCTTTTTTTTCCATGACCTTAACAATTAGAAATCAGCGCGAGCTATGATTTCGCCCACACAGCCGAAGTGATCGTCCCCGAGGGCCACTCTTCCATGGCTTCTAAGTACACATGCACAAGATGAAATTGGGCGGCATATGCCGAGTTCCAACTCTCTTCCTCCCTGGGAAATGAAAACTCCAGGGCCAAATTGTAAAGTCACAAGAGAGTACGAAAATTGTGGTCACAATCCGAAGGGAACAATTCATCCTCTAGAATCTCATTGCTCACGCTGCCCGAAAGCAGTGGATTAGTTAGTTCTGATAGGTGACGTATTTTTTGAGAGGACCCATGTGAGGCATTATTTCATCCCATTCCTCACGGATGGTAGTCACAATATCCAGGATCCGAGGGTCGCCAAATACGCCCTTTGGCTCTGTCACAAAGCGCGGAGAAAGAAAAAGATAAACAATCCTCTCAGTCGCTGGCTCAAACCGTGGAGAACTCTGGAGGATTTGATCAAACCAGTCTACGCTCGGAAGTTTTTCTGTTTGATAGTAGAGAGAAGCAGCTACAATCCATGCGCGGAATTCTGCAGCAAAGCCACGGTCAAAGGAACTCAAAATATGAGTTCTTACCTGTTCTTCATCGGCCACGTCCCAAGGAGTTTTTTTGGCCATGCGCTCAAGGAAGGGCATCAGCGGAGACTTCGCCTCACTCTCCACTGCCTTTCTGAGAGAATCATCGAGAGCGTGAGCGAACTCATGGAAGAAGATGAGGTTCCACTGATCTGAAGGAAGTTGGTCCGGATTAATATAGAGTCCACTCTGACCACGGTGAAAGCCACCGAACTTCAGGGCCGTAGTGTTGTTTGAATCAGAAGGAACACTGATATCAAGGAAGGTAATAGAACCAGAATTTAGCGCCCGTTCTACGTCATCTGCGAAGAGACGAACAGTGGCCGAGGACGAGAGCTTCAACCGGCGAATCGTCCCGTAGAAAAAAGCGCCCGGCAGAAAAGTTTCTAAACGCTCGACCTGGGCCGACATGTTCTTTGAGTGAAAGCAGGCGATGTATTCCTTGGGCTTTGTATTGTGTGCGAGGTAGCTATTAAAAATCTTGTCCGCAAGAGCGTGGTAAACGACTCCTGCCCGTTGTTGATACTCAAAAAGACGCTGGCGCCCGGCAAACAATGGGGGGCGCAGCTCACGAAGTTCGGTCGCGATCTCCTTGCACAGATTCCGAGGAGTCTGTGCAAGGACGACCGAACTTAAAGTAACTAACAAGAAGGTCAGGAAAAGCTTCACGCGCGATCCTTCTGGTATGACTTAAGGCCGGGCCTTAGAAAGAATACACTGAGTGTGAAGTGAGCTATTGATCACAACATCAGTGTCAACACCTGCAGCGGTTTTCACTGTCTGGAGACCGTTTACAACCGTTAGTTTTGAGTCGTCCCGATTAAAGAAAGTCATGCCTTCAGGAAGAACAAACGTACGCGACTCGAAACGAGAAGCATTCGCGCGGATGGTAATAGGACCAGACGCGCACAAGGAGTAGCTGAGTTGTACGAAACTGGGGAAACCGCGAAGTCGGGCCGTAAGAGTACAGCTCTCAGAGTCAAAGCGAGTGACAAAGGCTTCTGGATCATTCCATACGATAACGCTACCATTATCATCATAAGTCCTTGGCCTATTTGCGACCACGACCTCTTGGTAATTCGAACGGTGAAGTCCATTCCAGATACTCTCCGAAAGAGACTCGAGACACTCGATGGTCGAGGTCTGCATCTGTTGGGCACGAATCCGCTCTTCAGTCTGCATAGGTATGGCGTCCCCGCCAATATACGGACCGCTGTACCCTGAGCCGTTCCCGGCAAACGAGGCTAGTGGCACGAGACTCAATGAGAATACAAATAATGACTTGATCACAAACCCTCCAGTGATAGACTTTAAGAAGTGCTAACAGGGCGCAGTTTAGTCGGTAATTTACGATTTACAAATTTTATTTCTTGCACTAGTTTGACGCTGTGTAAGAAGTACAGGGACCATGACAAAATTATCTAGTCAATTTCAAGATTTAGACCAATTAATCAGGTCTGGAAAATTTTTAGAGGCCAAGAAAAAGCTTCTCGGGATTCATTTGTCACGCACCGTATCGGCCGAGGACAGGGTCTCTTGCGCTGCACTCTGGAAGCGGATTGGGGAACCCCTCCGCGCTATCAAGGTGCTGGGTTCTATGGAGAAGCTTGAGCTAAAGTCACGGGGTGATAAACTACGCTGGCTCGAGTACGCCGACTGTCTCCTGAAAATCAACGCTTCCGGTGGAGCCGGCCGTATTCTTGGCAGAAAAGACCTGGAGTCGGAGACAGGCCACTTCCTGGTGAAGGCCTTTTACCACATTCACAGTTGGGACTATCAAAACGCCTTGAAAATTCTCCGGATTTACCTCCAAAGACAGGACACCGAGAGCTACTTCTACTTTGTCGCCAAAGTCAACGAACTCGCCTGCCTGGCCTTCCTTGAATTAGGTCGGGAGGCCAGGATTGAGGCCGAGACGCTTCTGCCCGAGCTCAAACTCCGGGGTTTTGAGCGTCTTCGAGGCAATAGCACCGAGATCCTGATGCAGGTGATTCTTCAAAACATCGCTCCAGAGGAGCGACGTCGTCTCGAGGACTTGATCCGCACTCATAGCAAAATTTCCTTGGAAGACGCAGCGATACTCGACAACGTCCATCTTCGGAAATGGTCACTCTATCATAAGCTTTCAGAAAACAAGGATGAGGCAGTCCGTGGGCTATACGCACTTAGGGAACAGGCCACCAGCAATGGTCTCTCTGAGGTCGTACGGGATATTGATCGAACTCTGGCGAGAGTTACCGAGAACGAGGACCTGGAGAATTTTGTCTTCTACGGGACTCCCTATCCCGCCTTCCTAGGCCGCTTTAACATCCGGAATATCCGGACACCTATCCACATTGACATCGCAAAAGACTCCGGAATTATCACTCGCCCTGGAGCGGCGAAACTGCGGGTAAAAAAAAGTAACATATTTCGCTTGGAGGACATTTGCCAGGAGCTCGAATACTCCTTAACGGCCAAGGTGCTGATCGCCGTTCTGCGTGACTTCTATCGGGCGCCCACAACAGTGGAAATCTTCGACTGTGTCTATCCGACAGAGTATTTTCATCCCGTCACGTCACTTAAGAAAGTCAATCAGCTCGTCTTCCGATTAAACGATCAGCTAAGAATCGCAGGATACCCCTTCATCCTGGCACAGAAGAGGGCCGGGTACCACATTGAGGCATCCGAGAACATCACCCTCGTTATCGCCGAGCCGGCCTCTCGTACACTTCTTGTTTCCGATGAAGATCATCTCGCGGGCCAGCTCAGAAAGCTCGTCCCCAACAAGTTCACGCTCCAAGAATTTCTTGATGAAACCGGCTACAAGCGCCGGACGGCACAACTTTTACTGAAAAATCTCATCGACCGGGAGCTTCTTATTCGCCAAGGTCGGACGACAAAAACCTTCTACACCTGGGCCCCAAACGAAAACCGGCCAGGATAAACCCGGCCGGCATACTTGAAAGCGTTACTTAGGAAAGATTAGTTTCCACCATTGCCGCCGTTAGAATCAGTAACCGGTGCGCAAGAGTAACCGATGAGACGGAAACGACGGCCAAGAACACCCTGGACATAGTCTGGGTAGAAGCAGTTAGCTTCAGCTTCTTCCCAAGTCTTGAAGACTGTGAAGTTGTCAGAGCG
>JAIYDC010000084.1 GCA_027487685.1 Pseudomonadota bacterium
AGGCCATCCTTAACTCGGCCCCGAGAGCGAATTCACTCCCAAGAGTCTCAGCGCCTTCACCGAGGTCAACGATAACTGTCTGAGGCAGTTGCATCATGGAGAAAATAATTTTCTGAAGTTTTGAATTAATCTTGGAGAGGGCCTGGGCCGAGGTATTTGGAAGGGCGTCGTACTCCAGACCTGTAGAGAAGAGGGGAGTTGTGGAGTCTATCAGGATCGTGTTGATCTCAACCTTCGACGTGCACCATGCAAAAAGACTTTCCAATTCGAACAACATCTCAAACCTAAATGCATTCTGCCAGTCTGGCCGATTCAGAGTCACGAAAAGAGTTCGCGTTGTCTTTTCGAGACGAGTAGAGATGGTTGTGTAATTGAAAAGGGTCTGCATTTCACCGTCCTTGGTTTGTGCTCGTGTACTTTCATTTGCCTATCACCATTCCATAGCGAAGAGGCGCTTACAGGAATCATCTTTTCAAACTTTCAGTGGGAGTGTCAAAGGAGAAAAAAACCGGTCAATTTTGCTCAGATTGTTTTAGGCGTTGCTATCGGGGCATGGCCCACATTCCAAAGACTTACCTGGGTCCAGGCTGCCTCATCGGGAGGTCGAGAACAAAGGTGGTCCTGGTGGAATGCTCGTCGTAGCGCAAGGATCCGTGGTGTTGATCTGCAAGCTCGCAGCACAGAGGCAGTCCCAGACCTGTTCCTTCGTTCTCCCGGGTCGTGAAGAACGGGAGCATGATCAAACGGGCGATCTCTGGGGGTATTCCAAGACCACTGTCGGTTACCTGGATGATAACTTTTTGCTTTTCCTCTCTTGCCTCCACGTGGATCCAGCGCTCAGGCAGAAGGCGGATGGCCTCTACTGAGTTTATCAACAGGTTTGTCAGAACCTGGCAGAGTTGGATGGGACGGCATTCCAGGGAGAGACTCTCGGGGATGGCTGCGGATATCGTTACATTCTCCTGGCGTAGTTTTTCCTCACATAGTCCCATCGCCTCCTTGAAGATAGAGCTGAGGGTGGCCATCTCAAACTCTCGATTCACCCTTGGCGCCATATAGAACTTCATGCTTCTCATCATTTTGGCCATCTTTAGGCTCAAGCGCGAGATATGACCTGCTTGCAGTTGGACTTTCGCTACATCCGGTGGAGATTCGGCGGCTTCATGCTCCAGCGACTGAGCATAGAAACTCATGACTGTGAGAGGAGTATTAATCTCGTGGATGATCGTCGCAACCATCTGGCCCAATTGAGCGAGCCTCTCCTGGGTTTCGAAGCGCTGTTTCTCCATGAGCTTGTATTCCGTCACATCTTCCAGCACACCGACAACTTCTTCCGCTGCACCATCCTTGTCGGATCTTATTTGGGCCCGACCTTGAATATATCGGACGCTGCCAGAATGATTGACCCGGAAATCGAAGGTGGCAGATGCTGTCGGGCCCGAGAGAGGCCATTTGCCCACTGTCATTCCCACGGGAGAGTTAAGGAAGCCATCTAGGTCCTGCGGATGGATGGTGGAGATAAAGTTTTCAAAGGTTGGGGTCTTGGAAGAGAGTCCAAGGATTTCCGAAACTCCGCTCCCCAGAACGTGTTGACCATTTTTCTTAAAGGCCCAAAACCCTAGCTTGCAGGCCATGAGAATGTCTTGCGGAGTGAGTGAGTACTCATGTGACAGGTCTTTTGGGGGCATACGTTTAAATTCCAGTGGCTTATATTGATGCGATTATTCTACTTTGAATTATTGAAAAGGTGAATTTTTTCTTTTAAGGTGATATGAGAGGTTAAATAGATTGAAGTTTTTCCAAAGCCACGGGATAGAGATAAATTTTTTCGACTCTGAGACGCCGAATGCAGATGCGGTGATTTTTGTTCATGGTAATTCTGAGTCTTCCATGACGTTTCGCCATCAGCTTGGAACTCCTTCGCTGGCGAAGTACCGTCGGATCGCCCTTGATCTTCCCGGACACGGTGACTCCGGGCCAGCGGGGGATTACTCGATGGAGCTTTTTGTTTCCGTCATTCAGGATCTTGTCATTGAGTTAGAAGTTCAGCGCTTCATCCTCGTTGGCCATTCTCTGGGTGGCCATATTGCTTTGCATGCCTTGTCCTTAATTGCTCCCCAGGGTGTATTTATTTTTGGATCTCCACCACTTACCAAACCTTTAGACATGCGCGGTTTTCGGTCCAGGCCAGAGCTGGCCGCCCTCTTTAAAAATGACGTTAGCGACGCCGAAGCCCTGGATCTGCTCAGGATCATGTACCTCAAGCGGCCCGTTACAGAATCAGATCTGACGGATTTTCGAAAGACGGACATCCTCTTTCGAGAAAAGTTGGCGCAGAGTTTTTCCGAGGGACGATTCGAAGACGAGGTCCTTCTTCTTCAGGCCTATAGCGGGCGGGTCACTTTGCTGGCCCTTTCTCAGGATGAACTGGTTGACGGCGATCACATCCGGGCTTCCTTTCCTGACCTCGCACTTCCCGTCCCCGGACCACATAACCTCCATCAGGAGGCGCCGGCAGTTTTCAATGCATACCTTGCCACTTTTTGCCACGAGACTTTTAACTCACAGGGATCAAGCGCCAATGAACACAGAATTGGAAAAAATAGCACGCATCTGGAAGGCGACCCGTCTTCTCCTTGGACTTACCCAGAAGGAACTGGCCCAACAGTTGGGAATCTCTCAGGGCAGCGTCTCTAAGTACGAGTCCATGCAGCTAGAGCCCAGTGCTAGCGACTGGTACAACTTTTGCCAGTTTGCTGGCGTTGATGCGCACAAGACACTTGAATTAGGTTACATCGACGGGAAGAAAAAGTTTAAACATAGACTCTACCCAGAGGCTTCCTTTTCGCTACCAATGCGCTATCGCAGTGACTTTTCCCTTAAAATTCGGGAGCTCGTTTGCTTCAGAGAAGCTGTCCTGGCCGAGCTGGGCGAGGATTTTTGGTCAAGCTTCCTGAAAAAAGTAGGGGTCACAAACGAGATGTTTTTTGTCTATGACTATCAGATTTCACTTAATTTTCTTCATGATCTGGTCCGTACTTGTGACGCCGCCGGAATCTCACTCTGGAAAATTGCACTTGATCATACCCTTAAGGATGATGCCCACGGAGTGCTAGGTTACGAGTACCAGAAACGGCGCCGGGCCCAGGATCTGCTCGAGGGCCTGGTTCAGAATCAACCGTATTATCAGCGCGCTCTTGAAGTGGAGCTAGTTTCCTCACCAGAGATCACCTGCAGTATTAGGCCCTCCTTGACCGCTTTGGAGAGTTTCCAGGAGTCAGAGTTAGAACCATTCATCAACTACAAGTTGAATGAACTCACATTGCTCCTTAAGTTTCATTTTCCGAAGGCGGCCATAGGCCCGGGCCCTGCCTTCGGATCATTCCAGCTTATGGCCTAGCTGTGTCTAAGAACCAACTCGCCTTTGATCGTCGTTTGGATTGTTTCTTTCTGGTCACCCAAGAGCGACTCGGAGACCGCTTCGACCAACTTTTAGATGAACTACGGATTTCAAAGCGGGAGCGTGCCTCAGGTCTTCCAGTTACTGTCCTCTTAAGTCTACTCAATGCCTTGAACGTCACTTTGGATAGCGTGATGACCGATTCGGTTGATCTCGAGACCATGTGTCTTCAGCTTAATAATCGCGAAGCTTTTCCAGAGCGATTTGGGACGAAGTTGACCTACAGTTCACGCTTCACAGGGTTCTACATGCTGGATTATATCGCGAAGTCTTTCGGCGAGGCAACCGCCGGACTGCTGCGGCAAAGGCTCCAGCTGCGGCGGGAACACTTCTCAGACCTCTCCCATAAGAACAATATTCTTCTTCCGTTGGAAATCGCGAGTTACGTACACGATTACTTCGGCGATGAGAATGTGGAAGAGATGGGGAAGAATTCGATCGCTCACTACCGGAAGAGCCCTCAGGGGCGAGAACTAGCTCGCATGGGTAAAGTCTCAAGTATGCTGGAACGATTTTTCTTGGATTTTGCTCCGACCACAGTCGAGAAGAATTACGACTGGACCATCAAGCGCCTTGAAGGTGAATCAGTTCTGCTCGAAGGGAGGCCTAAGGATGAGGTCTACCAAGAGTTTGGTGAAAGACTTGTGGGCGGCCGTTCACTTGAGCTTCTGCGGTCAGGTTTTTTTACGGACCTTCCTTCTCTCATTCCTGGTCAGCAAGGCGCCTGTACCCAACTCAGAGGACTCTCCCGTGGTGATGGAGCTGACCTTTATCTGATCTCTTACGCTAAAGCACCGGTACCTTTGCAAATGATTCACTAGCTCTTCACGAGGGTAAAAGAGAATGCTCACATCCTCAGATGTGAGCATGGGTAGGCCCTTAGGCAGCCTTTTTTCTGACTGCAATCGTATGCGAGTCGAGAGTTAAGCGCTCGTCCCAGAGGTCTTTAAATCTGGCCGAGGCCGACTGGCTTTTTTCCTTAACACCGACAAGTTCCATGGGGATGAGTGGTGATTCGAAGAGCGCCCGGCACTTGTATTCCTCCATGACGCCGTTGCCATTTTTAATATAGTTCCACCCGAGCGCCACCTTTCGTTCGTCGACCTTAAAGCGCGTGGCACAAACCGCCAGCACATGGTCGATCTCGTAACTGATGTAATAATTCGTGAGCATGGAGAAGGTTAGCTCCCAAAGATAGCGCTTCAGAACCTCGTCTTTTCGAAGTTCCGGCCGGATTGTAAATGAGCCGTTGTAGGCAATTTTGCCGGGAGTCCCGCGGCCGCGATGGTCATCAAGAATTTTCATGATGACTTCCTTTGCAGGTTCGTTCTTTGTCTCGGGTGTCTCAAGCATACTGAGCATTGGAAAAGAAATTCGATATTCATCGCAACTTTTAAGGGTCACTGATTTCATCCCCAGAAGAGGAAAGAGGTCGCCGTCAGGGCGCTTTTCGCATAAAAGAAGATGAGTCGCGATGAAGTCGGAGCTGTCGAAAGGAAGAACGAAGTTCCCATACTCCTGGCGGTAGCCAGCGGTTTTGAGATCCATGATCTTCGGGAAGAGTTCCCGAACTAAGGGGTCAGGAATAATCTCCTGTGCATTTTGAACCACCACAAACGTGTATTTTTTCCTAATTTCCTGTTCATAGTCCATTACCGTCTCCTTTGAATAGTTGTGACGGTGGAATATCGGCAACTGCCTAACTAACTTTAAGTACTAAAGTTTAAAAAATTGTCACCGATATAGATGGCATGACATACATTCTATCCGGTAAATCAGAGTCCTCCCGTCTCGACGCTCAAGCCGAGATTCCTCAGTTCTCTCTTAAAAGAGAGTTAGAAGGCATTGATCTGCGCCCTGGGGCGAGCGTGCTAGACGCTGGATGTGGGTCCGGCATTCTTTGTCGCTACCTTGAGCACAACTACCGAGATCTTGCCATCTATGGTTGTGATCTAAGTCGCTCGTCTCTCTCGCATGCACGAACTCTCTCCAAGAGATCAACTTTTTTTAACCATGACTTCATCGGCAACCCTCTGCCTGGAAGTTATGACTTCATCTTTAACCGTTTAGTGGCCCACCATCTGACCGCTGATTTGCTCCTGATGGGATTTAAGAATTTTTTTAATGCTCTCTCTAGTGGAGGAGAGCTGGTGGTGATTGATCCCGACGGACTACTCTTAAATCTTGGAACTCTCGACCTGCAGTTGCGCGATCAGATCGCACAAGTTTCCCGGGCATTCTCCGGCGATCTTCAGGTCGCACGGGCCATCCCTCAGTTACTACGCCAATGCGGCTTTCAAGAAGTCAGTTGGCGCATCGATATGATGGATTTTCAGGGGGAGGCCCGGCGCCTGGAAGTAGCACAATGGAAGGAGCGCTTTGAGAACTCGATCGATTTCTATGTCAGTATCTTTGGGACAGAGCTTGAAGCACGGCGCTTTATCCGACGTTACCTTGAGGAGGCCTCGCGTGACGATGTTCCACTCTTTTATAACAAGTTCATCGTGCGTGGGAAGCGACCTTAAAAGAACTTATCACCTCATAATTCCTATTAGTTAAGTCGAGAGGACCTGTGGTTTAGGATATACCTATAGGCAATCATTTGAAATTCTCCGCAAACATTCGATTATTACCGATCAGTCATGCCAAAAACTTTGTTTTATGGTGGGTTTTAGAAATATTTCCGTTCATTGTTGTCAGGAAATAAAGCCGGCCACAGTACTCTAGACCGTAAAAAACATGTGAGCGATTTTGAGAAATTCTACGAAGTTATCTTAAAGGTGGCCAAACAGTGGAAGTAGCGGTTCCATTGGATAAACTTGCGTCTTTGAGTTAATTACACTCAATTAAATGTTGTCGTTAAAAAGTATCATTCTGGAACGTCCGAGGCGTAACACTCAGGTCGTGTCGAACACTAAAGCGAACACGCCCTACCTCCCGCTGGTCTGAGGTCTCTACAATCACCTTCCAGTCACCAGGCGTAAAGAACTGCTTGGTACCATGTCCCCTGTAACCCTTCTCCCGGCCTCCTAGGATGCTCAGAGGGATTGTATCTTCGAGCCTCCAATCTCCGTTGAATCGATACCATTTGAGCGTGATATCGTCCGAGAAACTTCGTGGTGAAAAGATGGAGAGGACAACGGTGAGTTTATCACCGGATCTAGCGGCGAACTCGGCCTTTGCCCATGGCCAGGGATTCCAGTCGGTGGCCAGGTACTGGGCCAGGTAGCGGTCTCCGCGTTTTTCGACACCGTGGTAGACACCAATCTTCTTAACGGCAACGGGTACGGGTGGAATCAGGTTCGTAGCGTGGGCGAAAAGAAAAATAAGATGAACGATAAGGGCCGGCAGAATCACCTTGCGCCAGTGTCGGGTTGCTTCAAGACCATGGCCCGCCCAGAGTAAGAGGACAAGTGTCAACGAGCTCCCAAATCCTAACCAGAAAGAGGAGCGTGAGAGTTTTCCCAGGAAAATTGGATACAGGAAGAGAAAGTAGGAGAGGGTACAGACCGAGAAGAGAGAGATCCTTAGTGGGATTCCAGGGGAGCGAGATTTTCCGACTTCGTTGGCCACCATAAGTGCGCCCAAGAGAAGGATGAAGGCAAAGCTTGTGAGCGCCGAAGCCGAGGAGAAGTAGAAGATCGTATTCCAAGAAAGGAGGGAGCCGAAGAGGAAGTGTACCACCAGACCATGGTATTGCCAGATTCTCTCCCCTTTGGCCTTTAGCTTCAGTCCCCCAGTCACCTTACGTATTTCGAGTAAGAGGAGAATTCCCAGCATAAGAAGGTAAAGTGCCTGCTGGATCAGGGCGCGAGTGCTGTCGATGCGACGGATCGTCAGCACATCGAATACGAAGCCAAGTCCGAACATAATAAATGATACCGGCACCTCGTGGCGCCGGTAAAAATTAAGAAAAAAAGGGGTGAGAGAAGGCGCGGCCATTTAATGGCCTTCTAGGAATCTCTCGGCCTTAATGGCGGCTTGGCAGCCGGATCCGGCAGCGGTAATCGCCTGCCGGTAGTAAGAATCCTGGACGTCGCCACAGGCGAAAACTCCAGGGGCGTTGGTCTCAGGGCCATTGTGCGTGCGGATAAATCCATGGTCGTCGAGTTCGAGTTGGCCCTTAAGAAATGAGGTGTTTGGTGTGTGCCCAATCGCGTAAAAAAGTCCATCGGTTTCGCGGTTTTGTTTCGCTCCAGTCTTGAGGTTTTCGACCACGATGCCGCAGACACCAGATTCGTTGCTCTTGATTTCAGTGACGGCCGAATCCCAAATGAACTCAATTTTTGGGTTCTTGAAGGCCCTGTCCTGCATGGGCTTGGAGGCACGGAGGGTATCTTTCCGGTGGATGATGTAAACTTTCTTAGCAAATTTTGTGATGAAGGTTGCGTCTTCCATGGCGGTATCTCCGCCTCCGACGACGTGGACTATCTTGTCACGGTAGAAAAAACCGTCGCAAGTGGCGCATGTTGATACGCCACGTCCTGTAAGTTCTTTCTCGTTCGGAAGGCCCAACCATTTGGCAGAGGCGCCGGTGGAAATGATGACGGTTTCGGCCTTGTAAGTCTGACCTGAAGAGGTCGTGACCGTGAAGGGTTTTTGAGAAAGATCGACATCCGTGCACATGACGGGAACAAATTCGGCGCCGAAGCGAGCGGCTTGTTTTTTCATGGTGCCCATCAGTTCGGGGCCCATCACACCGTGCTCGAAGCCAGGGAAGTTTTCAACCTCGGTCGTCAGCGTGAGCTGTCCCCCAGGTTCATGGCCCTCCAAAATGACTGGCTTCAGGTCAGCGCGGGCGGCATAGATAGCAGCGGTAAGGCCCGCAGGTCCGGTACCAATGATGACGACTTTGCGAGTTTCCACGGGCGCCTCTTAGTGCTTTTCTTCGTTGGTCGTTGGAATTCCCAGCTTCTTCTTGATAACTGCCGGGCGGTCATCCAATTCTGGGTTCATTTCGTAGAAGCCCTTAACCGAAACAAGGTCCTTGGGATTGGCCGCGCGCTCAGTGGTGACGTACTGCTCACCGCTAAGAGAGCACTCGTAGTTAAAGGTTATTTTTTCGCGTCTACGTTTCATGGAATTTCCTTTTGAGTCTGATCCTCTGTTTATAGATTTTTCGGCACGGTTTATCAAGGAGTTAAAACCAGCCTTGGTCCTATGACATCACCCGTAAATTGAGTGTTTTCATCACGTTGATTCTAGGTGAGAATCTAATCATGACGAAGTTGGTTAAAGGGATCTTGATCAATCTTATGCTGCTCCTTGTTAGCACTAAGACCTGGGCGCTGACGGGGGCCCGTTTGTTGGGTCAGTCTAAAACTGGTCAGACCGCCCTTTTTAGCCTCGGCACCTACGACGGAATGAAAGAGGGCGAGTACGCGGTCATTGTTAAGGAAATCCGGGATCTCGACGCCCGGGACTTGCGAATCGTTCCCGTCGCTAAGGCGCGAAACGTTAAGATCAACACTAACAACTCCGTCTGGATTCTCTACCGTATTTTTGATCCGGAACTCCTCATTAAGGGACACCGCTACTTAATCCTCACAGAATCCGACATGTTGAGCGGCCGACGAGATCCGCGGCTTGGGAGAATCAGTGTAGTCACGGAACGCGATAAGGTCACGCTTCAAACAGTGGATACTTTATCTGAAGACAAGGATCGTCTTGGAAAGCTCAAGACTCAGTATCCGGAAATCATGCCTCTCCACGAGAGAGAGAAGCGCAGTGACGCCGATGGGGAGCTGATTGACGTTGAGGGTTGGAAGGTCTTTCGAGGAGAACGTCACCGGACTGCACTTTATAAGAGTCCTCATCAGAACGACTTCCGCCGGGAGTTGCGGCTTCAGACTTTTGAAAAACTCGTGACTGCCTACCTGAAGAGAGTCAATGATCCAGCGTTTAGCTACGATAAGTTTTATGACCAACAGATGCGGGATAATTTTGCTAACGAGTTCCGCAAGCGCTCTAACTTTTCGACTGAGTACGAATCGTTCGTTTCGACTCAGGCCCAGAAAGCGGTCGATGACGCCAAGCTTTACCGCGCCCTTCTCGAAGACGGAGAGAGTTGGTCTCAGAATTTCTCAGACGAAGAACTCAAGCGCCTTTTGGGTGAGGTCTCAGTGCTGCAGGAGAAAGACCGCCGTGCCTTCATTTACCGCGAGGCCCGACGCTATACAACGTACTTAAGTTTTGGGATGAATCTCTCGGAAGATCAGACGGAGAAGGACTCGGGCTACCGTCGCGAGGGGAGTTACTCGGCCGAAGGTGAACTCGAAGCCGTGCCGTTTCTTAAGCACGATACTCTCGAGCGCTTTACTCTCACCGCGGGCCTTCGGACGAATCGCACCGCTTTTCAGGCGCAAAATTACAATGCCCGCCTGAATGAGCTCTCGATGACCTTCGGTGCCAACTGGTTTCCAATCTATGCTCCGTACGCTTACGAGGCACCGGTGATTTTCCTGGGGGCCTATGTTCGCACTGGGGGTGCAAGTGCCGAGGCCCCTAGTGTGAATGAAACCGCCAATTACACCGTCCTTGCCCTTCCCGGCATCAGGGCGGGACTTAAATACAATTTCAAGAACAACGTTGGTTTACGGATTGCTCTGAGCATGGAAACATTATCTCTTGATCGCTATGAACAGAGCCGCTTCGGCTCGGTCCTCCCGAATCAGGAAAACCTCCGGGAGACTAAGATGAACTTTGCGCTGGCCTATTCTTTTTAAAGGTAAACGATGAAGCTACTCCTTGCCGCACTTCTCCTCTTTGCAACACCTGTCTTCGGTCTCGAGGTGGATGAGAAACTCACCGTTCGGATCCTTAGAACCTCTGAGACCCGTAAGACGGTGATGCTTAACCGTGGTACGGAGGACGGCCTGGTTGAGGGCGATCACGCGAAGTTCATCGTTACCGCAGGTATCGTGGCTCGGGCGGTTTGCGTGAAAGTTTCGCCGGCGCGCTCGGTCTGGTCAGTTTATCGGCTGGTTAACGCTGACTTCATTGTCACCGATGCAGTTTTGAGCATCAAGATTACTGCTCCGGTCAAAATTACCAAAGACGATTCGAAGGCGCTGGTGCAAGAAGATCTGCCCACCACCGTCGCGACTGGTGATGGTGCACCAGTTGGTATCCCCCTCGCTGATGGGGCCAACGACCTGACTGCTGGACGCGAGGATCCCGACGACCTCAAGGCCGTGGACTTGCCCCAGATCATCCCCGAGCGGGACGTCGAGGTTTTTGGCATGCTTAATATTAGTGGTCTCACAGCAAATTCAAAAACCGACACAGGATCTGACTCTTACAACAGCTCTCAGGGGTACTACCACATTGGCCTTGGGGGAGAGCTTTATCCTCAGAAAGAGCGCGAGTGGTACTCCCGCTTCAGTCTTGCCGGCGCATTTAATCTCATGCGGCTCCATAATCAGGCCTACAACGGCTCCAGTTCTCGCAACGATGTGACAGAGTTCGGTTTAGGTATCAACTGGCACCCGACGAAACTGCCGAGTTCTACGAACTTGTTTATTCCCTATTTTCACCTTTCAGCACTTTTTGGAAGTGCACGTTCCACTTATGCCCAGGGACGTGAGGGAAATGGGGCCGATGGCGAGACTTCCGCGACCGGCGGTACGCAGGGGTTTTCGCTGGGGTTTGGTTACAAGTACTACACAATGAAGGGCTACGGCGCCCGGATTCTTTTGGACTATTACGTCCGCTCAGAACGCTACGGCGAGGATGAGGAGAGTAATAAGTTTAACAAGACTGTGGGCGGGCCTCGTTTCATGATTGGCATCGGGTACAGGTGGTAGCATGAATGCGCGGCTGAGCTGGAAAAAGGGGAAGAGATTTGCTTGCGACAACCGAGGGATTGAGACTTTCATCGAGGCGACTCCGGATCACGGGGGAGAGGGCCTGGCACCAACACCGAAGGAGCTACTTCTTAACGCCATGATGGGTTGTACGGCGATTGACGTCGTCTCCATACTTCAAAAGATGCGTCAGGATTTTAGCTCTTTTGAGATTGATGGTGAAGCGACACAAAACGACACCCACCCCATTCACTTTGTTCAGGCCTTGCTTCGCTTTAGAGTTCTGGGGCCTGTTCTGCCAGAGAAGCTTGTAAAAGCAGTGGAGTCTTCCCTCACCAAGTATTGCGGGGTGAACTTTATGGTCTCCAAGACTTGCGAGATCCGCTTCCTGGTGAGCCTCAATGGTGCTGAGATTCATTCAGGGACTGTATCTTTTTCGGTCACGTAAAGAACGAGCGTACCTCGGCCACAGGAAGTCCTAAGACATCTTTCAGATCCTCTGGCCCTTCAAGCAGTGAGAGGCGTCGCCGGACCAGATCATCAAAGGTCGTCACATACTCGGTTTTGATGATTTGCCGGAGTAGTTCACGTGTGAGGACTGGTTTTTCTCCAAAGGTTGGCATCAAGGAACGCTGCCTAAGGGGATTGAGGGTGAGATTTGGCCGGTAGCGGTGACCTAAGCGGGGAACGATTTCCTGCGCGAGCTCTTGAACCATCCGACGGAAAGTGGTGTATTTGCCACCAATTAAGACATAAGAACTCTGGTCGGGGCGGTAGATCTTATGGAAGCGGCTGACTTTACCTAATGCCCCAGTGTGGCCCTCTTCACGGACTAAGGGGCGGACGGCGGCAAAGGTTGAAATAATGGCGCTCTCGTCGAGCTGGGCACCAGGGAAGTACTCACGGAGAACACCGAGGAGGTAGGCGATCTCGTCCTGGGTAGCGCGGATGTCGAAGATTTCCTGATCCACTGGTGTTTCTGTTGTTCCCACCAGGATGGAGTTCCGCTGAGGAATGACAAACACGACGCGGTTATCCCGAGTGGTGAGGACCACGGAACCGTGGGCCTCAATGGTGCCCTTCTTGAGCCACAGGTGAATGCCTTTTGAAGGAAGAAGCTGCGGGGTCCATGGGATTCCGAGCTTCGGAAGGAGCAGGTCCGTAAAGGGGCCGGTGGTGAAAACGAGAAACTTCGCGGCCACTGTTTCTTCCTGACCGGTCTTAAGGGAGCGGAAACTAACTTCATACCCTTCAGGAGTCTTGCGCGTCTGAGTCACTTCGCAGTAGCTCTTGGCCTGGGCGCAACCCTCGAGCAGCCCATCATAGAGGCACTCAAGAGAGAGTTTGGCGTCGTCAACGACCCCGTCGTAGTATTTGCCTGCTCCTAGGAGGCTCCTCTCATCGAGGGAGGGAACTTGTGCCAAGGCCTGGGCCTTAGAGAGCATAGCGTGTGGCCGATTTTGAAAGTGCGAGAGGAAGTCATAGAGGAGAAGACCGGCCTTAAGCATGAAGGGCCGGTACTTCGAATAGGTATACAGGGGAAGGTAGAACTCGCGCTCAAAGCACAGATGCGGTGTCAGGCGAAGCCAGAGATTCTTTTCCTCGAGGGCCTCCTGAACGAGACCGAAATCAAGGTTCTCAAGGTAGCGGATTCCTCCGTGGAGCATTTTTGAGGAGCCTTGAGATGTTTGGGAAGAGTAATCGCCTTTGTCGAGGAGGAGGCCCTCGACACCATTCAAGGCGAGGTCCCGAATGAGACCACAGCCGTTGATGCCGCCACCGACAATCACGACCTCAAAGCGCTTCATAACTTATTGACCCACACAAGGTTTCCTGTGCACGTCAGCCGGTAGCGATTTCCCCGTGCACCGAACTCTGTTGGAATGGGAGTGAGCTGGTAGTTGAGACCAACGATCGCATTTGCCCGGGCCTTGAGAGCGTGGGCACGGAGCTTTTGAGCGAGTTCTTGATAAAGCAGTGGAACTTCCGAGGAGCCCTCATCCTCTATGAGCTGTCCGTCGAGGATCTTATGCTCCGAGGCCACGCCGAGGTACTTCACCACCTGGTGGCCATCAAGACTCGAGGTGGCCGCAACGATAATCTGGCCGATTTCAAGTCGGGCATCGTCGAACTGAAAGCTGTGAGACTGGTTTTGGTAGAGGTTGTGGCGGGAAACGATGCCCGTATCCGCTGGCTCCTGATGCTTGGGCGGATGGATTTCATCAGAGAGACCCACTAAGAGGTCTAGGTCGAAGCGGCGCATTTTGTGGGCGAGGAGAGTGGCCACAAACTCTGACACTCGCGGTATCAGAAGTGTTCCGCGCATGAGCCGGCCCTTGACCTGCTCCTCAGGGTCCGCGAGGAGCTTCAATTCCCTCAAGAGAGTCAGAATATCGTCGATGTCTTCAAGGTAGCGTATGTTTTTAACCAGCACAGAAAATGAGGGATTACCCTCAACCGCAGCACCACTAAAACTCGAGCTTTCTGAGAAGGTGCGGAGGTCCGAAAAAGTTTCTGGGGTTTTGTATTGGGATTCAAGCTCGGTGATAGGATTGACCGGAATTTCAGTTTTCATGAGAGCGGTCGGTTCAGAAATAGAGGAAGCTACTTCTGCCTCGGCGGTAAAGCTCAGGTCCAGTGGGTCTTCATCGATTTTCGAAGCGACCTGTGCCTCGTCACCGAGGTTCCAGGATGATCCATCACTGCTTAGCGGATCGTTCGAGGTGATTTCTTCAAAGGAATCAGGGGTCGTATCCTGTTCTGCAAAGGGGTCGTTTTGGTCAAAGGAGGATTCCTCCTCGAGATCAGAAGGTGGCCCGGTTTCTGGACCTAGCTCCTCAGAGGAGAACTCCGAAACCGCAAGGTCATCACCACTGCCGAACTCTAGGCCCCCAGGGTCGAAGCTCAGTGGTTCGTCGCTTGCGGGCAGGTCAGGGAGTTCATCCGGCAGGTCACCGTGGAGAGCATCTTGGGACTGTAGACCTGTTTCATCGACCTCATGGACGAATTCGCCGAGGTCCTCGATGCTCGTAAGATCTTTCTTACCCCCGCGCGAATTCATGTCATTCTCCCGACGTCCTGGTCTTCGCTTCTCGATGACCTATGCCCCGTGGCAGGACTTAAACTTTTTACCCGAGCCACATGGGCAAGGGTCGTTCCGGCCGACTTTCACGGTGGCACGGATTATTTTCTTTTCTTCTTCCCGATGCTTCGCGGCTTCCGCCTCCTGGTGCGCTCGCAGTTGCGCCTGGAGGAGCTCGTCCTGCTCGCGGTGGATGGCCTCGATTTCTTCAGGAGTCATGAGCTTGATATGGGTCACGCGCTCGACCACAGCACGTTTAATAGCGCTTTTCATATTTTCGTAGATCGTGAACGCCTCGCGCTTGTACTCAACAAGAGGGTCTTTTTGACCGTAAGAGCGCAGGTTAATTCCTTCCTTCAAGTGGTCCATCGCCAGAAGGTGATCCTTCCAGAACTGATCGAAGGTTGCGAGGAGAACTTCCCGGAACGTATACTTCACTTGCTCAGGATCAAAGCTATTGAACTTCGAGGATAGAGCGGTGACACCGGTTTGCTTGATGTACTCCCCGAGGTCGGATTGCGCGCTGGAGGCGCATTCCTCCGCGGTAAGGGTAGCCTCAGTGTTGAAGAGTCCTCTGATGGCCTGGTTGATCTCAGTCCAAGGATACTCCCGGAGCGAGGACTTCTTATCAGGTGTGTGCTCTTCACCGACCTGAAAACTTACTTCCTCGATGAAATCATGGATGAGGTCCTTGTTAGCTTCATCATTCAGGATATCCCGACGGATTTTGTAGATGACCTTGCGCTGCTCATTCATGACGTTGTCGAAATCGAGGAGGTGCTTACGGATGTCAAAATTATGGGTCTCGACTTTCTTTTGCGCCTTCGCGATGGCGTTTGAGATCATTGAATGTTCGATTGGCTCATCGTCTTTCATGCCGAGCTTGGTCATGATTCCCTTGATCCGATCAGAGCCGAAGATCCGCATCAGATCGTCTTCAAGCGAGAGAAAGAACTTCGAGGCACCCGGGTCACCTTGGCGTCCGGAACGGCCACGGAGCTGGTTATCAATCCGGCGGGATTCGTGGCGCTCAGTTCCGATGATGTAGAGGCCACCCAGTGATTTGGTTTCCGTCGTAAGCTTGATGTCGGTTCCACGGCCGGCCATGTTGGTGGCAATCGTCACCGCGCCTCGCTGGCCGGCCATCGCGACGATTTCGGCTTCGCGTGCGTGGTTTTTGGCGTTAAGAACCTCGTGAGGGATTCCTTTAGAGCTAAGGAAGGTGGCGATGAGCTCGGAGGATTCGATGGAAATCGTTCCAACGAGTACCGGTTGGCCACGCTTGTGACAATCCTCGATGAGCTTGGCAACTGCCTCGTACTTGGCCTTCCGTGTGGCATAGACAACATCGGCCTGATCGTCCCGGACCATGGGGAGGTTGGTCGGAATGACCACCACCTCGAGGTTATAGATCTTCATAAATTCGTCGGCTTCAGTATCCGCAGTGCCGGTCATGCCAGAGAGCTTTCCGTAGAGGCGGAAGTAGTTCTGAAAAGTGATGCTTGCAAGAGTTTGGTTCTCGGACTTGACTTCAACTCCTTCCTTCGCCTCGACCGCCTGGTGGAGGCCGTCAGACCACCGGGAGCCATCCTTCATACGGCCCGTGAATTCGTCGACGATGATGACCTTACCATCACGGACAACGTAGTCGACTTCATTCTTGAACAGCGTATGAGCGCGCAGCGACTGGTTCACGTGATGGAGGACTTCGATATTCCGGACGTCGTAGAGGTTGCCAATATTCATGAGTTCCTGAATGCGAACGATACCGGCCTCGGTCAGAACTGATGAGCGCTGTTTTTCATCCACTGTGTAGTGGGTGTCCCGCGTGAGTTGTGGAATGACCTTATTCACAACTCCATAGAGACGGGTATCCCCCTCGGAAGGGCCAGAGATGAGGAGTGGCGTGCGGGCCTCGTCAATTAAGATGGAGTCGACTTCATCGACGATACAGTAGTGATGCTCTCTCTGAACGTAATCGTTCAGGTCAAACTTCATATTGTCGCGAAGGTAGTCGAAGGCGAACTCATTGTTAGTCCCATAGGTGATGTCGGCCACGTAAGCCGCCTTCCGATCGGCGTCGTCCATGTTTGCAGTGATGCAACCGACGGTGAGTCCGAGCCAGTTGTAAAGTTTTCCCATCTCATGGGAGTCACGGCTGGCCAGGTAATCATTGACTGTCACTAGGTGTGCACCCCGGGCCGAGAGTGCGTTCAGGTAAAGGGGGAGTGTTGCTGTGAGTGTTTTTCCTTCGCCGGTCTTCATCTCGGAGATCTTCCCGTGGTGAAGGACGAGACCTCCCAGGATCTGGACATCGAAGTGACGCATATTCAGGACACGTCGACTTGCTTCACGGACGACGGCAAATGCGTCTGGCAGAATATCATTGACCGTGGCCCCGCCGTTTTGGAGCTTGTCCCGAAAAATCTGGGTTTGTGCCTGGAGTTCGGCGTCCGCCATGGCCTTGTACCGGCCTTCGAGAGCGTTCACCTGTTCAAGTACGGGACGCAGACTCCGCATATCCCGGTCTTGCTTCGTACCGAATAACTTTCGCATCATTGAATCTAGCATAGCGTAACCTTTTCTATGTTTTTAATCGAGGATGAAATATAGGGGATCGACGGCAATACCGTTGACTCGGACTTCATAGTGCAGATGGGGCCCTGTGGAATGGCCGGTATTTCCCACAGCTGCGAGGAGTGCACCCCGTCTTATTTTTTGTCCTGCCCGGACGGTGAGACTTTGGTTATGGGCGTAGATAGTCTCGATGCCATAACCGTGGTCGACCTGAACGAATTTACCAAAGCCAGCCTTCTCTCCGGAGAAGGTCACGATGCCATCGGCCGGTGCATGAACAGGTGTTCCGTAAGGGGCGCCCACATCTAAGCCTTCATGCATCTTCAGACGGCCGGCCCAGGGAGACATGCGCTGTCCGAAATAGCTTGTGATCCAGCCATCGGCAGGGAGGATGGTGGGGGTTGAACTCAGGAAAGAGTCTTTATCTAGGAGGAACTGGTCGAGCTCATGGATGTTAGTTTCAATTTTAGCAATGACTTCCCGGACCTGTCCGTACTTAAAGTCAAATTTAGCGTAGTCGTTTGAGAGAGCAAAGCTCCGGCGTGCAAGGTCCGACCATTGTTTGGTCAAAAGATAGCTGCGCTCAAGGCCCAGGGATGCAGCAATTTTTTTGTCATAAAGCGATTTGAGTTCCCGGAAGCGCGTCTGATCTTCGACGTCTTCGGTAAAATCAAGGTCAAGGGAGGTGTTCAGGTCTTTGAGAGAAAAACTCTCTTTTGATTCTCCCTTCTCGGCCTTGTAGACCGGGCCCTTAGTACTTATGTCCTCAAGACCGGTGATGACCCGAAGCTTTTTCTCAAACGTATTGATGCGCTTGAGGTCGTCACCCAGGGTATTCATTTTCATCTGGAAAAGCTGGATCTGTTCCTTGAGCTGTCGGTTCTCAATGGAAAGGTGCTTGTTCTCGTAAACCTGTTGCAGGATCTTCCAATAGTCGTAGGCAAGAACCCCCACCAAAAGGGCGAACATCACGGTCATGAAGGCGAGAGATTTGAAGAGAACTGTGGGGATTTGATAAGTCTTGACCCCTTTCTGTTTCTCGGGGACGACCATCACGGTATAGTACTTGTCCATGCAAAATATTTTACGTTAGTCCCTAAGAAAGGGAAACACAAAACGGTGAAAAGATTACGCCTGGGCGACGGCGATGATAACGGAGATGTTGTCCTGACCCCCGTTCTCGTTGGCCTGAGCGATGAGCTCCTGGACTGCCTTCTCGACGTCGGCCTTTGCAGAGCGACCTGGTTCGGCAAGATTGCGCTTTACGATGTGCAAGATGTCGCTGTCTGAGACCTTTCCGTGAAGGCCGTCGGAGCAAATAAGAAAGATATCGTTCTTGCACACCCGGTAATGAAAAACGTCTACCAATACTTCGGCTTCAAATCCCACCGAGCGGACGAGGACGTTTTTCTGTGGATCGTGGAGTGCTTCGTCCCGGGTGTAGATGCCCATGTTGAGCTTTTCCTGGACAAAGGAATGGTCCCGGGTCAGTTGGAAGATGTGCCCGTTGTTGACCATGTAGACACGGGAATCACCGACATTTCCGATCAGTATTTGGGTGCCCTTGAATTGCATTGCAGAGACGGTCGTGCCCATGCCGTGGAGTTCGGGGGTCTCGTCGGCCTTCTTGAGTATGGTCCTGTTGACTTCCAGGATTGTTTCTCTCATCAGTTTTTCTGGCTCTAAGCTTGCGTGCTCTTTAATGAATTCTGGCATGACTTTTACGGAGATCTGAGATGCGATGTCTCCTCCGTTATGTCCTCCCATACCGTCGGCCACAGCAAAAAAATGATGGGCGTGGTCAAGGCAGATCGAATCCTGATTCGACTTACGTTTCCGCCCGATATCTGTTGCTCCGGCACATATGATTCCCATGAACTTCCCTTATTTTTATTATTCAATCATAGATTGAACCGTATTTTAGTCAAACACTAATCTTGAGCCCGATCTGAGCACTCGGACTTTCGCGTTAATTACCATCTTGTTGTATTTGTCTGGAGAAGTTAACCTTAAAGCGTACAATTAAATTAGCGCCCTGATGGGCCCGGCAACTACGCCGTATTAGCCGAGGGGAGGAAGTCCATGGCCAGCTCCAATTTTGACATCCAGTCGTTCATCACTCACCACTACAACCCGAAGGACTTCTCCCACTTGCACTGGTTGGGAAGCTTTCAGGAGTACGTCGACCTCGTGATGAAAAATCCGAAGATCGCACGGAACTCGTTCCAGCGCATCTACGATATGATAATGAGCTACGGCACTTCACAGTACACTGAGTATAAGAAAGACGTTGTTCGCTATCACTTTTTTGACGATCCAATTGAAAACGGCAAGGACGCCATCTTTGGCATTGACGTTCACCTTATGAAACTCGTGAATTTCTTTCAGTCTGCGGCCCTTGGTTACGGCACTGAGAAGCGAGTCCTTCTCCTTCACGGGCCGGTCGGCTCGGCGAAGTCCTCGATCGCGCGCCTTCTGAAAAAAGGTCTTGAGCACTACTCACGCACTGATGACGGTGCTCTCTACGCTTATGAGTGGATTGACGAAGAGGGTTCACAAATTCTTGGTGGGCAGAAGATCTTCCCGTCGCCGATGCATGAGGAGCCGTTGAAGCTCCTTCCGCCTGAGGTCCGCGAGCGCTTTGTTGCGGAACTCTTGAAGACGAACCCGTCACTTAAATACAAGGTCAAAATCAAGGGTGAAGTCAACCCTGCCTGCCGTTATATCTTAAACGAGTTCATGCTGAAGTATGAGGGTGATTGGAATCGCGTCATGAAGCACATCCGTGTGAAGCGCCTGATCCTCTCTGAGAAAGACCGCCGGGGAATCGGCACGTTCCAGCCAAAGGATGAGAAGAACCAGGACTCAACCGAACTCACTGGGGATATCAACTACCGGAAGATTGCGATCTATGGATCTGACTCAGACCCAAGGGCCTTCAATTTCGATGGCGAGTTCAACATCGCTAACCGCGGGATTGTCGAGTTCATCGAGATGCTTAAGCTCGATGTCGCGTTCCTCTACGACCTCTTAGGCGCTTCTCAGGAGCAGTCGATCAAGCCCAAGAAGTTCGCGCAGACCCACATCGACCTTGTCATCCTTGGTCACACCAACGAGCCCGAGTACCGGAAACTTCAGTCCAACGAGTTCATGGAGGCCCTCCGTGACCGGACAGTTAAGATCGACGTTCCGTACATCACCCGGCTTGATCAGGAGACTCGGATTTACCGTAAGGATTATAACAAAGAAACGATCCCGAACATCCATATTGCTCCTCACACCCTTGAGATGGCATCAACTTGGGCGATCTTGACACGACTCGAGGAACCTAAGAAATCTGACCTAACAAAGCTTCAGAAACTCAAACTCTACAATGGCAAGACACTCCCGGGATATAACGAGGATAATGTTAAAGAGCTTCGCAAAGAGGCCGTCCGTGAAGGTCTTGAGGGAATCTCTCCGCGCTACATTCAGGATAAAATCTCCAATGCTCTCGTTAAGAACGGCCACGTTGGGTGCCTTAACCCATTCATGGTCTTTAATGAACTTGAATCGGGGCTTAAGCACCACGCTCTCGTGAATTCACCAGAGCAGCTCGACCATTACCGGGAGATGCTGGCGGTGTGTCGTCAGGAGTATGAAGACATCGTCAAAAACGATGTCCAGAAAGCGATCAGTGTGGATGAGTCTGCGATCCAGACTCTTTGTGCAAACTACGTCGACAACGTTAAGGCCTACACGCAGAAAGAGAAAATCCGTAACAAGTACTCGAACAAACTCGAAGAGGCCGACGAGCGTTTCATGCGTGCCATCGAAGAGAAAATCGACATCCCGGAATCCCGCAAGGATGACTTCCGCCGTGAGCTCATGAATTATATTGGCGCTCTGGCGATTGAAGGGAAGACTTTTGACTATAAAATGAACGAGCGCCTGCACCGGGCCCTGGAACTTAAACTCTTCGAAGATCAGCGTGACACAATCAAGCTCACGACGATCATCTCCAATGTTGTGGATAAGCAGACCCAGGAGAAAATCGAAGTTGTGAAGTCCCGTCTCATTAAGAACTTCAACTACTGCGACATCTGCGCTACAGACGCGCTGAATTTCGTGGCATCGATCTTCGCCAAGGGCGACTCGATCAAGTCGTAAAAGGGATTCCGAGTGGACCATCCGATTAAACGCGACCACGCCCGCTTCCGGAAGATCGTTAAGGGCAAGATCCGCGAGAATCTCCGGAAGTACGTGTCTCAAGGGAACCAGATTATCCCGAAGGGCACGGATAAGTTCACTGTTCCGATGCCCACCATCGATATCCCGCGCTTCCGTTTCGGGGATAAATCCCAGGGCGGTCTTGGGCAGGGTCAGGGGCAGCCGGGTGACCCGGTTGACGGTCAGGCGGACCCGAACGGGCAGCCTGGCCAGGGTGAGGCAGGAGAAGGCGAGGGGAATAAGGAACTGGACGTCGAGCTCTCGCTTGATGAACTGGCACGAATCCTTGGTGAGGAACTCGAGCTTCCGAACATTGAGCCTAAGGGCAAGAAGTCGCTTCAGAGCGTGGTGGATCGCTATACGAACATCGGCACTACCGGCCCGGACTCCCTTCGGCACCTGCGGCGTACCTACAAACAGGCGCTGAAGCGGCAGATCGCCATGGACTCTTATGACCCAGAGAATCCTGCTGTGGTTCCCATTAGGCGTGACTTCCGGTACCGCTCTTCGGATACCAAAATAGAGCTTCAGAACGCGGCCGTTGTTATTTACATGATGGACGTTTCGGGCTCTATGGGCGACGAGCAAAAAGAGATCGTCCGGACCGAGTCTTTTTGGATCAACCTCTGGCTCAAGTCCCAGTATAAAGACATCGAAGTCCGCTACATCATCCACGACGCTACTGCCAAGGAAGTGGATGAGCACACGTTCTTCCGGACCCGCGAATCCGGCGGCACTCTGATCAGCTCCGCTTACAACCTCTGCAAGGAAATCATCGAGAAGGACTACAACCCGAACGAGTGGAATATCTACCCGTTTCACTTCTCCGATGGCGATAACTGGTCGGCCGATGATACGAAGCTCTGCCTGGAGCTCCTTGACCGGGTGATTCTCCCGGTGTCGAACGTTTTCTGCTACGGGCAGGTTGAGTCGCGCTATGGCTCTGGCCAGTTCTACAAGGACCTGACCTCGAAGTACGGGACCGATGGTGAGAAGCTCATCCTCTCTAAGATCAAGAACAAAGAAGGAATCCTGGACTCAATCAAAGAGTTCCTGGGTAAAGGAAAGTAGCATGAACCGCTCGAAGCCGATCACCGGCGATCTCCTGGCGCTCAAGAACCAGATCGAAGGCTATGCCGTGGACTATGGCCTTGACTTCTTCCCGCAGGTCTTCGAAGTTTGCGACTACGATACGATCAATATCCTTGCCGCCCAGGGCGGATTTCCGTCCCGCTATCCCCATTGGAAGTTTGGGATGGACTATGACCAGCTCTCAAAAGGCTACACCTACGGTCTTCAAAAGATCTATGAGATGGTTATCAACACCAATCCTTGTTATGCCTACCTCCTTCAGGCAAACAACTGGGTTGACCAGAAAATCGTCATGGCCCATGTCTACGGACACAATGACTTTTTTAAGAACAACGCTTGGTTTGCAAACACCAACCGAAAGATGATGGACGTCATGGCCAATCACGGCACAAAGATCCGTCGGTACATGGACCGCTACGGTGCTGACGCCGTAGAGTCGTTCATTGATAAAGTCCTTTCTCTCGAGAACCTTCTGGATATCAATGAACTTTTCGAGACGAGTTCTCTCAAGCGTCACCGCCAGGAGCAGGTCGTTCAACAGCGCGAAGAGAATGAGGATGATGGCTACCTGAATGACGACCGCTCTGCGGCCCTAAAGTCATTCATGCGCACTAAGGCGCGCCAGGCGCCCAAGGAAGATGTGAAGAAAGAGGAGGACTTCGGCGCCGAGGGACCCCTCATGATCAGGAGCAGGGACATCCTTGGCTACCTCATCTCTTATGCACCGATCGAGGAGTGGCAAGCTGACATCATCGGTATCTTACGCGAGGAAGCCTACTATTTTTTGCCTCAGCGATTGACCAAAATTATGAACGAAGGCTGGGCCAGTTATTGGCACTCCACCATCATGACTAGACGGGCCCTAGATGCCTCGGAGATCGTTGACTTCGCCGACAAGCATGCCGGTGTCATGCACATGTCTAAGCAGAATATCAATCCGTACAAGGTTGGCATCGAGCTTATGCGTGATATTGAGTACCGCTGGGACCGTGGCATGTTCGGGAAAGAGTATAACGACTGCACCGATATGCATGAGAAGCACCGTTGGGACACCAAGCTCATGCAGGGACGAGAGAAGATCTTTGAAGTAAGAAAGTCCCACAATGATATCTCCTTCATTGACGAGTTCCTGACCCCTGATTTCTGCGAGCGCCAGCAGCTCTTTACCTACAAGTATAACCCTCGCACTGGCCGCTTTGAGATCGATACCAAGGACTTCCTGGCGATCAAGCAAAAACTCCTCTCGCAACTCACGAACTTCGGCCAGCCCATCATTGAGGTCGAGGACGGAAACTACATGAACCGAAAGGAGCTACTCCTGGGACATGTCCACTATGGAGTAGACCTCGACGTGAATTTCGCCAATGAGACTCTCCGGAATCTTTACGCCATCTGGCGCCGGCCGGTGAACCTACGGACGAAGTACGAAGATAAAGAAGTCGTGTTCCATTTCGATGGAAAAGAGTTCCGTCCTCAACACTAAGGGCTAGACTTACTTCAGGAGAAAATCTTCAAGCTGGGCGGTCAGCTCGGACCATTCCTTTTCCGTGAAGTATTTGGGATGGAAGAGTATGTGGTGTGCTCCCAATCCACGAAGGCCCGGGCGATGGACGTAGATGGATGCCGGGCAATGGGACTTGAGGGTTTGGGCGTCGACGAGCTCGTCCAGGGGATCGATCATCGTGAGTGTCGGTACTCGGAAAGCTTGAGCACTGGCCTGATAACTGAGCATTCCGCGGACTAAGACATCGTAGTCTCGGGCATTCAAGACCTCATACCGACGGAACGCTGCAGGTGAGCGACTTCTCACGGCGAAGGATCCTGGGAGAAGTGCCAGAAGAGTGCAGATCAATTTTTGCCGCCTGAGGTAAAGCGCTGGAGCAAGGAGTACCTGGCGCTCTGGTGCAAATCCGTAGTCTCTCCCCAGCCAGAGCTGAAGATAAAGGGCGCCGTGAGAGAAGCAGACCGCGCGGAAAGGTACGTAGCGGAAGCGCTCCATTTGTTTGGCAAAGACATCGAGACCCCGTTCAAGTGTCGCTGCTTCGTGGCGGTCACTGCCGTGACCGGGTAGTACGACGAAGTCGACGTTGATACCTAGGTTTTGGAAATGATCCATCAGGGGAGCGAAGCACATCGCATTGTTGTTGAGCCCGTGAATAAAAACGAGCTTAGGGCGTAGGGGTAAGGCGGATGAGTCTGTCATCGAGTTCTTCTATGTCCAATTGGTTTACAAAACTCATCTCCGTCAGTGGTGCAGTGGTCTCCATCGCTGCTAGTTTTTCCCACTCCCGCCGCTCTGGAAGTGGTTCGTCCCTTCGGAGTGTGAGCGCAAAGGCATCCCATTGAGTCAGCTGAAAAGCGGCCCAGCAGCTGACCACATCATACCGGGAGCAGCTCTCAAGGGCGTTGCGCCGGGCGACGACAGGTTTATTCTGCATGAGTGCTGTGAACATCGCGAGCTGGGTGACGTCGAGCTCCGCTCCCTTTTCATAGCGTCGGTTGATGGTCTCTAAGACCTCTGTAGTCCGTTCATAGTCTCCTTTCTGCATCGTGAATGCAGCGAGAACGGCAAGCTTATTGACCTGAGTCTGTGGTCCTGCAATCACGCGCTCAGCGTAGGTTACACCACTGGCCCAGTCTCCCAGGAGCCAGGCCAGCGGCAGGAGCCGTTCGAGCGCGTTTTGAGAATTCTGCTTCTGTTCTAAGGCGAGCTTAAATTGGGCGTAGGCGAGTTCATATTTTCCTCGCAGCACATAGAGGTTTCCCTTGATGTTCTCTGAGTTGGGAGAGGAGAGGTCCTCAACGAAACGATAAGACTTAGCAAGTGCGCCGGTTCGGAACAGTACTTGGCCCGCGATCTCCCGGACCTCTGGGTCCTGGAGCTGATCCACGGAGAGCTCAGGCAGCTGATCTACCACGAGCTTTTCCTGGTTCAGGTACAGTGCCAGTTTCATAAGCATTTTTAAATCATCATTCCCAAGGAGGGCAAGCCGTGCTTTCAGAGGCGCTTGGGTAACCCGCGGACCAGGTGCGAGCTTTAATTGTAGGAGTGTGTCCAGCCAAACCAAGTTTCGCTCCCGGAATTTGCCGATATTTTCCATCTGGCAGCGCGCCCAGTTATCCTCGAGGTCCCCGGTCCGGTCGAGGACTAGCTGAGAGAGGACCTTCAGGACGCAGATCTTTCCGAATTGCGGAATCTGCTGCAGCTCTTGCCGCGAGAGGTAATTAAGGGCCTGTTCAAAGTCGCTTTCGGCGAAGGCCAGGAGGGCCAGGTACCGGTAGGCGACAGAACGCATTTTAGTCTGAGTGTTTGAGAGCCGGACGAGGTGGGCCCGGGCGCGGCGAAGGTCGCCGTTGACGAGGTAGAACTTGACTCGCCGAAGGTCTTTCAGTTGGCCTCGAACTTCGCTCGTTGTCACTCCGTCTAGCACTTCGGTGGGCGGAGCCAATTCGCCTCTTCGCCCCAGTAAACCCTCGCTCATCACTTGGGAAACTGTTCCCGCTTCCGTGCGTACTGGTCGCTCATGAGCGCCAATTGGCAGGCCGAGAATGAGAAGCAAAAGGGCAGTCCATTTCATAGTAAACCTATCGAAAGTTTCTCCGATAAGTTTAAAAAGATAACTCACACTATGATGACAAAACTGCTCGGACTCTTGCTCGCCCTTGCTCCTCTGGCCGCCCGTGCTCTTGTGCCGGTGGAGGGTATTGTCATGGGTGACGCTGATGAGGCGATCCAGAGTGACCCGCTCCGTTTCATCTTCAGCGACATCTACGACCGCTCCAAGCTGGGGGAAAATAAAAAGGCACGGCTCTATCACGCGACCTACTTAGCGGGTGAGGCCTTGGTCAACTCCTGCAGCTTTCTTGGTGCGCCGACCTACGCTTCAGTCTGGCAGGAGAAACAGGCCCAGCGGAGTGTCGCTGCCACTCTACAGTACATAGGCCTCGATACCGCAATTAAGGCCATTGGGGCCTACGCCAAGAATCTTGAAGTTCCGGAGGCCGATTTTCATCGGCTTAAAACTAATCTTGTTCGAGGCTACTGCTCAACTAACGTCACGATCTTCGCCCGGCGGAGCATTGAGCGAGCACTCCAGAAATATTATGAAACACCACTCTCCGATGTCATCCCAAGTGTTTCGACATCACCCTTCACTCCAGAGAGCCTGCGCTTGCGCTCAGAGTCCCGGGCCGCTCGCTCGCGGGAGTTTGACCTCGCGATCCGAAACTTCCGCGCCTTTTGCTCCTGGGGCGCAGATACTGCCGATTACCGGCTCCTCACTCCCTACCTGAACAATCGCTTTATCATGGCGCTCGTGGTGAAGAACTTGGCGGGTCTGCAGGATCAGGTCGACGACAAACGGCTTTCGGTTAAGACTGTGCCGAGTGAGCAAACCGTGCAAGTGCTCTGTGACGACCTTGTCTGCCGTCAGCGCACAGACCTGGATTTCAGGAAGGGCTTCCCGCTGAGCGTGGGGTCTACGGGCATCGGCACGGATCTCGCCAAGCTCTATTGCCATCACTTCCGCTACCAGGATCCTCCTCAGACCACCATCCCCGAGGTCCGCGCCTGGCTCAAGGCCCAGGAGCTTGAAGACCCGATCCGGGAGACCTCACAGTTCATCGCTTTTATGACGGGGATCCCAGATTTCATGAATGGCGCTGAGTCCTACCAGGATCTTCCTTTGATCA
>JAIYDC010000097.1 GCA_027487685.1 Pseudomonadota bacterium
CTTAAACGAAACTGGTACAAATTTCGGCTATTTGTTTAAATCGAAGGTCAATACTTCACCTTCATCTCTACGAAATGTGATCGAGATGGCAGGACTTATTGTTCTAATCTTGTCTCTAATTTTTTTCATTGTTTACATCACTATTACAAGACTTCTTTCAAAGACTTTGCCACTTGCCCTTGATGATCTTGTTAAATGGATCGAGGCTGACCTAGATGGGAAAAGTAACAATAATATTACTCTGCCATTTCAGGAGTTAGAGGATCTAAAGTTCAAAATCTCTGAAGTCATGGATCGCTATAACATGTCCAGAGACCAAGCTGTGATTGGTCAACTAACCAGTGGGATAATGCATGATATCCGCACCCCCCTTCAATCTATTGTGACTTCTATGCACTTAGTTGAGGAGCAAGAAGCTACAAGTCATAAGCGTATTTCAAGGCTTGAGAACGAGCATCTAATGTGTAAGGTGAATTTGCCAATTATTTTAAATATTATTGAATCAACTTTAGATGGAAATCGACAAATAAAAATCGAAAGGATCGAGTCTGATCTAACCAGCTCTCTGTCTAAAGTTATAGAAATGAATAGAGATTTTTCTCGCCTAAGAGATGTAACAGTCATTTCACAGGTATCAAGTAAGATTTCTGTTAAACATGACCCAGTTCAATTTCTAAGAGTTTTATCTAATCTTGTTAGAAACAGTGTAGAGGCAGCTGCTGAATCTTCTGGGACCAAACTAGTGAAAATGTCGGTAAGCGAATCCTTCGATACAGTCTCTATCAAAATAGAGGATAGCGGACCTGGCATCCCTGGAAAACCTGATACTATTTTTCGTGCCTTTAGAACATCAAAGGCACGTGGCACTGGCCTAGGATTACTAATTACAAAGAAAATTGTTGAGGCGCATGGAGGAACCATTAAGGCCTCTAACACATCAAGTATTGGAGGCGCACTTTTTGAGGTCTGCCTTCCAAAAGATGAAGCAGGATTAACCATATGAAGAGGCAAGTTAAAGTACTGGCATTAGATGATGATACCTCTTGGCTATCTCAGGTGCCCCTTATTTTGGAAGATCAATGTGAAGTTGTTTCGGCAAGCACAATTGACCAAGGGATTGCTGCAATACAGGCACACTTTTTTGATGTGATTTTGCTTGATATGAACTTTGAGGGTGATCCAAGGTCTGGTCTCGACGTGTTCCGTTTGATTCATGCTGCTGATAAGGGAGCTGATGTCATCGTAATCAGCGGGGAAACCAAACCTGAACGACTCATTCAAATCATGAACGCGGGTATTACATCTTTTTTGCCTAAGCCTGTTCCTCCTCAACAAATCAGAGATGCCATCTATAAGGTTCTTGAACAGCGTGAAATCAGGTTTAGAGCATTAGATATTCATCAGAACCAAAATGAAGCATTACCTCTGATTGGTAGCTCTCTGGCCATAAGGAAACTGAGAGAGGAAATCTCAAAGGTTGTCAGTTCCGGAGTTAAAGACATCCTTCTTTTAGGCGAGACTGGTACAGGTAAAGAAGTTGTTGCCCGATCTATTGCATATTTGGCCGATCCTTCGAAAAGATTTGTTCCAATTCACTGTGGAGCGATATCTGATAATCTGGTTGAGTCCGAGTTGTTTGGTCATGTAAGGGGAGCTTTTACAGGTGCAGATAGAGATAAGACAGGAGCTTTCGAAGCAGCTGGTGGAGGGTTTGTCTTCCTGGATGAAATAGGTGAAATGCCTATAAATCATCAAACGAAGCTTCTAAGAGTAATTCAAGAAAGAACCATCCAAAAAGTAGGTTCGCACACTGAAAAAGAAATATCATTTAGAACAATTTCGGCGACCCATGTAAACATAGAAGAAGCAATCTCAAAGAAAAACTTTCGAGAAGATCTATATTACAGGATAGCAAAGGCCAAGATTAGAATTCCTAGCTTAAGAGAAAGACTTGAGGATATTCCTGCTCTTGTTCATCATTTCACCACTCAATGCAGCAAAAAACGAGTTTCTATCACCAATGATGGAATCGATTTACTTAAGGCGTATCATTGGCCTGGAAACGTTCGACAGCTTCAGTCCATGATAGAAACAGTATGTAATAACATTGAAGGGAACATCATCAGGGAAAAAGATCTTTGCCAAGCAATGCCAGCCGTTGCATCTATTTACGGTAATAGAACTACAAAGCTGCTTGTGAAGAGATTTGGAACCTCTATGATCTCCCAGGAGAAGGAACGTTTTGAGAAAGCTCTATTTGAAGCAAATGGAAATAGAGACCATGCGGCCTTATCACTTGGTATGTCGAGAGCAACTTTCTTCAGAAGACTAAAAGAGCTTGGTCTCGTTAAGGAACGTTCAAAAAACACTTCATACATGGCATTTCAAACCGTTTAACTGTTACAGACATTAGTTAGCCTCAAAACCCCTCTTTCCCATGAGGAGAGCAATTTCTATTTTCTCCCCAACCCCCACCCCACTTCTATTTGAGACTGAGACCCATTATTGAGATTCAAATCTCATAGTATCAAAACGTGAGACTCTTTTTTAATCAATCGAACAATTCTTTCAATGAGTTAACTTAGTCAGAGTGTAACCTCGATTTTTGGCATGGCTTGCATAATGAGCATTATGAACAACAAGAATCTCATGCAGGAGGGATGTGATTGAAAATGAAGAATAGATTTTTTGTGTGTTTTCGATGTGGTCAGAGAACTTTTGAGTTTCTACAGACCTATGGACATTGTGTGAATTGCTTAAGCGTTAAAGAGATAAGGAGAAAATATGAGCGTCAATGGGAATTAGAGTACCGCAACCAGTTCTCGGATCAAATGAGTTATCAAGAATATTTAAAAACAGGAGAGAACTTATGAGGGATGTCTTGAAGAAGATCAGAAAAACTTGGTCACAAATTTATTTCATGATTCACAAAATTTAATTCGGAGTTATGAGTATGAAGCTAGTCAGTAATATTAAATTGGGTAATGAAATAGAAGTCAAAACGAAGGATGGCCAGATCTTCAAGGGAATCTTTGTAAGCTTAGAAAATGGTTATCTATCATCAGTTGCCTTCTTGGGAATCATTAACATGATTCCGCTTTCATCAGTCGCTAACATTGTAAAAATTTAAGGAGCTATAGATGTATTTTAGAAGCATATTCATGTTGTCGTTGCTTTTTGCCGGTGCCTGCTCCTTTAAATCACCGAATGAAGACAAGAAGAGCACCGAGACTCGGAACTATGATGAAATTAAACCGGAAGATCTATCAAAGATGGATACGGATGGAGACCGTCTCAATGATCTCGTAGAAAAAGAGCGAGGCCTCAACCCCTTTGTTGCGGATATTCCTGAGCTTCGAGTTCGATTCCTCCAGAACTACTCCATCAAAGTAAATTGGCATGTGAAAACTCCAGAAGGTGTCGAGCACCCAGAGGCAGCCTGGGATTCCACAATTGATACACGAGTTGGGCGAAATGATCCGGACTTTAAGTATCGAGTCGGAGAAATCCTGGTTCGTAATAAAGCTTTTGCTGAAGCTTCTCGTGTGGGGCGCTTCTCAGGCCATAGTTGGGGGGAGATCCAGGAATCTGATCTTACCCGTGTCACTTATCCTGATGTGGATAGTCGCTTTGGCGGGCTTAATAACCTTAAGACCGGTCAGTATTTCAATAATCCTAGCGTGGTCATTGATACGGTTACGGTTGAGTTGGAGAACAGCGTAAAACTGGAGCCTAGCTCTGTTTATAGCTCAGTTAAGAATTTAGAGCTTAACTTTTATTACTTCGATTATGAAACTGAATCCTATGAACTTCTGGCAACAAAAGTAATCGAACGTCACTTCAATCGAGATGTTAACGAAACATTCTCGGTCTTGCTTGAAAACGTGCCCTTGAATCTTGTGGCAGATAATTATCTTAAGCGTGGGGAGTTCATCATCTCTGAGGTGAAAGATTTTGAAATTCCGGAGGTTGGCGTTAAGTACTCTGAGCTGATATCGGTAGTGAAGAGCAAGACCATTCAAATGGTTTTCAACACTCCACTGGAAACCACAAGTCGCTTTGTTGCTCCTTTTGCCAGTAAGAACCGTTTCTCTGATCTCATGGAATCCGTTTACCCCAAGCAGTTCAAGATTGAAGATGATGAAGTGACAAAGGTTGGTCAGTTCTTGAATAACCTACCTGACTACACCCACCTAAAAGAAGTGAAAGGGGAGGACAAGAAAGGGAAGTGGTTTGTTCACACTAATCGCTTGACTCGAACCTATCTTGATTATGAGTTTCAGGCCGCTGAAGCGATCATCCTATCCTATATGACTGGAAAGGAGCTTGCTGAACAGACTTCTGAGAAGGTGAACAGTCTTCGTTTCAGTGTTTCAGGAAACGATGAGTATGAGGTTTACCCTCTTGGGAATGTATCACCGAACTCAGTAGTTGATTTCCAGCTTTCAACTGGAAAGAGAATGGGTGAAGAGGTCATTCAGACCGAGGATCGTCCATTTAGTGGTGGCGGCTCTTGTGGACGCAACTGTTCAACATGGCACTACCAATGCCACTTGAAGTTGAATAAATTCCAAATGCGTGACAACGGCTACGAGTTCAAAAAGGATTTAACGGAAGAACTCTCTCAGCTCTCAATTCTAGTGAATGAAGAGGAGTTTAACCTCCAGAAGCTTGTGGAAGATAAGAAGGTGGATGTTTTCTGGCAAGACAAGAACGTCCATTTTCGTATCCCTGACATTTCTAAAATCAAAGAGATATTTGAGGCAGATGAGAACGTAATCTCTTTGAAGGTTTCGACTTTCACAGACAGAACGTTTGATGGGGTAAATCTCATTAGTCACTCAGGCCGACAAAACTATGGGTGCTTTCAGCTCGCCGGGGCCGCTGCTTATCATCAAAAGATTCCAGTCTATGAAGGCTCAAAAGACTTCAACCAGTGGAGACATTACTTTAACTGGAACGTACTTAAGATTGGGAAAGATCGTACCTATAAGCAGCCGTTCACCGTAAATGTAAGTAGCTCAATCAATAACTTCTACAACTAATGAGGGTATATGACGTCAATGCTATTACTGTTTTCCTTTTTCATTGCGAATAACACCTGGGCACGAAGCCTCAAGGCGACAGCGGACAAGCTAGCCCAGGAAACCACCCGAATCGGCTTCGGCTTGGCCATCTTCGGCATTGTACTGGCCGGAATCTACTTCATGCTTGGAAAGCAGGACGCTAGCACCAAGATGACCCAGGCCCTAATGGGAGTATTTGTTCTAATGCTTGCCCCGACAATCGTTAATTTCGTAAGGGGTCTTGCATGATGCGACGCAACCCCAAGTTTCTCAAGGCACTTCCAGAGTTCTATGGATTAGGATTCGTTGACCTCGGAGTTTTGATGGTGGGCCTTTGGATGTCGATGATTTTTAACTTAAATCCACTCATCTCAATCATTCTATGCGGACTTGGGGTTATTGCCTCGAAGTGTATCAGAAAGTATTTCGACCTTGTTGGCTGGCTTCTTCCACGGAAGAAAGAAGTCTTCCTCAGTGACATCAATAGGGGGCAAGGATGATTCCTCTTTTTGGTGTAAGCGGTAACGAGCTGACCTCCCTTCAGGGGGAGGTTAGCTCCTTCTTTGAGGTGCTACCCCCTGATCTTGAAGGTCTTTCGGAATCTGACCAGGAAAGAGTACTGATTGATCTTGAAAAGGATCTTATCAATAACGAAGGCCTTCTTAAAGTTTACTGGTTAGGTGGGAAGCTCTATTTCAATCCTTTTTCTGAATTTAGTCTGTCACATGGTGAATTGGTTTCTCAAAATTCTCCGGTTGCTATTTTCCTTGGGTTTGAGAATGCTAGAATCACTTTTTATGAAAACTACCTTACTTGTGGAACAGATTTTGTTCGCCTTTTAAGCGTTCGGGATTTCCCGGAGAAAGTGACTTTTCAAGAGGCGCTAAGTTTTCCAGATTTCGCGATGAATCTGAAAAAGATTCCAAAAATTGAGGCAAAAAATAAGGTCAACCTCAAGCGAAAGCTTCACTTTTCATCTCTCTTCAAGGGGATGAGAGATTTAGATTCTGAGAATGCCTATTATGAAGCAGAAAATCTGTTGGATGAGATTGGAACGGACTCTAAGGCGCTTTTTGAGTGTGAGTTCTATCTTCTTTTAAGAGCAAACACTAAGAGTGAATTGGATCTCATCACTGAAAGAACTCTTAAGGACTTTAAGGGTAAGAATGCCGCATTGATTACAGAAGAGAAAGGCCTCTCCTATTTGTATCAGGCTCTTGTCCCGGGAGTCCCTGCAAGCTTTAAACGCAAGATTCAGCTCCCCAGTGACTTTGTATCTTACCTCGTCCCATTTCAGCGTGACCATATTCTCTCTGGTGGAATGGGGCTCAAAAGTAGATCTGATCGGTCGGTTTTCATAGACGTCTTTCATGAGGGCGCTCTGAACTATAACTGCCTTATCACGGGTAGCTCAGGCCAGGGTAAATCGATGCTCGCCAATAAGCTCCTTAAATATGAGTTAAGCCTAGGCACCAAGGCGATGATCCTGGATCTGGGTAACTCTTTTCATAAAAATGCTCTTTACCATGAGGGAGTGGTTCTTTCGGAAAAGTTTAATCCACTGCAATTCAAGAACCCAAGATACCTGAAAGAGTTTGTTCTGGCCGTCATGGACGAAAAACTTGGCAAAAGAGAAGAAGGAAGGCTCTTTGAAGTGATTTCAAACGCAAGATTCGAAAGCTTTGATCAGTTCCTTGCAGTTCTGGAAGATCATTTTCCTGGCATCTCTTTCTACTTTAAAGAAATTCGGGATTGCTTCACAGATGAGGTTTTACCAGTTCATAGCTTTAATTACTGTGACTTCTCTCTTTACCCAGAGAATTTGAAAGCACCGCTCATCATCTATCTGGTTGAGTATTTTAAAAATCTTGAAGGGAAGAAGATTTTTGTCTTTGATGAGTGCTGGCACCTTCTACTCAGAAATGCTGATTATATCGCTGAGTGCTTTCGTACTTTCAGAAAGTACCAAGCAAGTGCCATAGCGATCTCTCAAAATCTGGATGACTTCTCTGGAAGCCAGCTTGGAAGAGTCATTATTCAAAACACATACTTTAAATTTCTCTTCAAGCAGGCACTTGTGGAGTCTGAATTCATCGACGCCACATCAAAAAGTTTACTTGATCAAATTCAATCCAGAAAAGGAGTTTACAGTGAATTCCTCTATTTTACAGAGGTGCACAAAAAGCCTCTGCGGTTTCGTCCTAATCCTTTGGAGTATGAACTCTTTACCTCTGATCGAGGGGATCTCAACAAGTTTGATGCCTACATGAAGGATAAAGGCCGATTTCTTGGTTTTAAGGAGGCAATTCACAATTTCACGGAAATCAAAAATCCCCATTGGAGGCTTTATGAATAAAATCGCTAAAGACCTTCTTCTTGCCTCGACACTTCTGTTAAGTGTGAAGGCGCAATCTCAGATCATCAGCTCAGACACGGCACTTTTGGTCGAGCTAGTTACTACCACAGCAAGCCAGCTTAATGAATTAGAAAAGCTCGTGAATAATGCTGAGAAGTACACGGCCAGAATGCAGAAGTATAACGAGCTATTTCAAGATGAGTATTTTCGAGCAGAAAGAGTTCTCTACCTGGCAGAATCTGTTGCCGCTAAAAAGGAAGTCGCTAATCTCGGTGAACTGAATTGGGCAATTAGAGAGCTGAAGTACTCCATGGAAGAGATGCGTGAACTAATGAAGGAGTACTCGCTCATTAAGAAGGAAGAAAAGCGAACCAAGGCCCAGGTGGAGATTGAGAAGGAACTAAACGCTCGAAAAGAAAGGGTAGCGCAGTCCCAGGTTAAAAAAGCGATAGATGCTAAAACCACAGGGCGGGCGACACAGCTTACGGCCCAGAATACTGCCATGATTTATGAATCTAACGTAAACATGCACAACACCCAGCTTGAGATTCTTGAGAAGGTTGCGACTACCAATCGCCTTCTCGCTGAGCAGCTTGAACAGAAACGCTTAGAGCAAATGGAGAAAGAGCAATCTTATGGCAGAGGTGACAAGAAATGAGGGGAAATATTCTGGAAGAGATGCTCCTCATTCAAGAGCCTAGTGTCATTAAGCTTTATGAAGAGATGATGAAAATATCAGGGTATTTCATTGCTCCGGTCTTCACCATTGGATTACTGATTGAGTATTTCGGAGAAATGGATTTTGCTGGAGTAGTAAGAAAGCTTCTTCTTATAACTCTATTCATGGGGTCATTTTACCAGTTTCATACAAAAGCAGTCGGTCTCTCGCTTGAAACAGCTAGCTACACTTTGAACAAGGTCTCCCCGAGGAATCTTTTTGTGAAGAAGTGGTTCCACGTTAAAGTTAGAACCAGGGAGCAGAAACAGTGGAGCTTCCTAGAGTCCTTTGCTATCCCAAACCTGAATGATCTTGTGGCGACTGCATTTTTTCTCATGGCGAAAGTCTTCATCTGGCTATTAAAGCTTATTTACTCCAGTGTCTATCATCTCACCTATGTCTTCTCTGGTCTCACGGCGATTCTTTTTTTCCTTGGTTGGACGAAAGATGCCATCAAGGGAACATTCCAGGCTTCGCTTTGGTGTATGTTTCTTCCTTTCGTCATCGTCGCTATTCTTGCCCTCGTTGGAAATAGCATCGATGAAACGGCAATTGCGGGCGGTCTTGTGGTGGCAAAGATCGACACCATCATCTGGCTTTTTGGGGTGACTCTTCTCCTGCTTATCAGCCCACTCATTACTTTCGGAATGGTAAAAGGCGAGGGAATACATTCCTTCGGATCAAAAATGGGAGCTATGGTCGTGAGCTCAGGCCTAAAAGCTGCTGCTCTATCGCCACTTTTAGCCTCAAGCATGAAGGGGGTTACTCAAAAGATTGGAAGTGCTGGGCAGAAGTCATTCTTGGAGCCATCGATTAAAGAACTTATTAAGAAGGAGAATGCACCTGATCCAACCAAATCTAAGCTTCTGGATAAGAAGGGCGCTCTCAAAAGTCCATTCTCTGAAGGCCGGCAACTTGATGAGCGTTTAAAAGAAGTAGGTATGGCCAAGGATGAAGCTGTGGCTCTATCGAAGATACCTGTTGCAAGTGCGAAGGGTGTAATTCCTAAAAGTCAGTCAGGCTTTCGTAAAGCTAATAAATCTCAATCCCAGTTTATGAAACGTGAAAAAGAAACCTTTAAATTGAATTCGAACTACAGGAAGAGCAATGTGGCTGAGCATCAACAGGAGATAAATAAAAATCATGGCCTTCAAACTGGTCCTATCTCAAAAGACATAGTTCACTACCCAGTTGCCCAGGGAGGAGTTGGGAAACATCCAAAAGCTCATAAACCTGTCCTTGAAAGGCGTGCAGCAGATAAGAAAATAGAAAAACTAGCACCAAGGAGGGAAAAACGTGAATAGCTTTGAAGAATTTCAAGCAGCTTTTTTGAAAGAAAACAAAAAGCTCAAAATCGTTATTGGAGTCATGATCGTAGTCTTCGGAATTGGCACCACATCATTGATTATGCAGAACAAGTACTTTCTCTACAAAGGCAAAGAAATTTTCGAGGAGCGGCCACTAGCTGTGGAAGTTTGCCGTTTAGGTTTCATGACCCTTGTCGATGGAGAGCCAAATCACCATGTCGTTACAAAGGGTATCATTGATCTTGTAAAGAAAGAGCCCTTTACGATTACAGTTGATAAAGTACTTCAGCTAAAATCGCTTGAAGCAGGGGCTTGCAAGATCGTTTTTCAGTCAGATAAAAAACTTGTCGCTTTCAAGATTATTCTCGAATCAAGCGACGATTTCCCATTTTTCTACAAACTTAATGAATTGGTTGAGCTTTCGGCAGATGAGGAGGTTATATGACTTTCTATATTCTCCTAAATCAAATAACGACATTGTTTTTGAGTTTAAATCTCTTAACGACGTTAACCTTCGACTCCGAAATCCAAAGCTATCTCTATGGAGGAAGCCCCGAAGAGATGTTTTTCCAGGTAACCAACAATCATCGAACTCTTGCAATAAAACCAAAGCTTGAGGGGAGTTTTTCAAACCTCTTGGTGATTACAAAGAAAGGTAAGTACTACTTTGACCTTAATCATTCAGAGAAAGATCCCCATCTGTTTGTTGAAGTGAAAGACGGGATGATGAATCATGCCTTAACCAAGAAGATCCAGACCAAGGAATATGAAATTCTGGAGGGGGATCATTCGCTTCTTTTCATCAACAACAAGGGAGTTGATGTGGTGGTGAACGGGATGAGGGTTAAGGCCAGAGAGTATCTCTCCAAGGGCGTTCCCATCCTCTATGAGGGGAAGAGAATCCTGAACTAACAAAGAAACGGACTCCAAATGAAATATATGGCGTTATTCATGATCGCCTGGGTGTGCTTTGCCTTAGAAGCAGCCACACCCAGGATTAAAAGGCTTGGGGCAATCAAGCCCAAGGTTAAACAAGCTTATACAGCTAGGAGGAATAGTAATGACAAGATTCTCGAAACACTTTTGGAAAACAACCGAAGGCTCAATTCACTTCTTTCGAGAAGGAGTGGGACACCTGTTATTTGGGAGCAGCAGGCGAAAATCCTCACCGGGAAAGTCTTCCGTGGTACTCTTTTGAATTCCATTAACTCTACGAACCTTGCTTCTCCTGTCCTCGTTCTCGCCAAAGAGGGCCAGGGCCTCCCACCAAAAACCAAGTTCTCCTGCCAGGGAGTCACCCAGAATAAAAGAGTCTTTACTCTTTGCAGCAAAATGGTGACCCCAAGCCACGAAATTGCGATTCAGGCGCAGATTCTGAACATGGATGGTTCAAGTGGGCTTGTGGGTGAATATGACGATGGCAAAGACCAACTTATCGCTGGAGCTATCATTAGTGATTTTGCCCAAGGAATGCTTTCGGCGGCCCAAAATCGAATCGCTGGGCCTCTTGGTGCTGTCAGGGATGACTCAGTGAAGA
>JAIYDC010000076.1 GCA_027487685.1 Pseudomonadota bacterium
GACACGAAATCGGTCTGCGTACTTGCGCTTATCCTCTTTACGGAGTTCTGAAAGAAGTTCCTGTCTTTGTTCGGGGGTCAAAAAACCTGGCATGGACTCAGGATAGCGAAGATCAGACGAGCCGTGAAGGCCCTACCTGAAATTTAAATTGGGAGAAGTTTAGTAACCAGAATTACGCTGCTTTGGATGTATTTGAGGAATTGATAGCAACGAGCTCTCCCCCAGCATCCTTCTTCTGACCTGATCCATTAATAATCTCTTCCAGTTCGTTCACCACTCCATAAAGTGAATCAGATTGAACCTTGAGTGCCATGGCCGACTCACTCGATAACTGCGATGAAGTCGCCGTCTCCTGGGTGACAATTTCCAACTGTGACACGGCTTTGTTCACCTCTTCAATGCCGGATGTTTGCTCACGAGAGGCAGTGGCAATCTCGTTGACCATGGCGTTTAGCGCCATCACGTTACCGAGGATCTGATCAAAGACCTGCCCACACTCGGAGGCCATCTTAGCGCCGCTATCAATCTTTATCCGGTTCTTCGACATGAGAGATTCCATAAGGGTCCGGGAGTCGGTTACAATAGTCGATACTCTCACGACACTGTCCTCGAGCATGCAGCTGATTTCCTTCGCTGCATTCCCTGACATCGAAGCTAAGTTTCCAACTTCTTCTGCGACCACAGAAAAACCTTTTCCATGGTCACCAGCTCTGGCGGCCTCAACGGAAGCATTGAATGAGAGGAGCTTAGTTTGAAAAACAATGTCGTTGATGACGTTAGTTTTTGCGGCGATATTCTTGATGACATTTACAATCTCGGAAATTTGATCATTCGAGTGTTTCATCTGCTCCATGACCTCAAGATTCCCATCTGAGATGCCGTTTATTGAGGTAATCATCTGCTGAACTCGCCCTTGTCCTTCACGCACGATCTGGGTTGCATCTTCGGAAGTTTTAGCCGCCGAGAGTGCACTGTCAGAGTTACGACGGACCATAGCGGAGATCTCATCCATAGAAGCTGCTGTCTCCTGAAGGCTCGCTGATTGCTCTCCTGTGGATTCAGAAAGAGTGATAGATATCTGCGAGAGTTCTCCGGAACGAAAATCGATATCAGCACCGGCCTCTGAGAGCCGAACGATGTTCTGAGTGAGGCCTTTCACAAGCGAGGATGAAAAGAAGAGTCCGAACACAAAGGATCCCAAGACTCCCAAGATCACAAGAATAAATGAAAGTGTAACCGTTGCCTTCGAATTATCATTCGCCATCGCAGTGAAATTGACGGCCCTCTTTCGCTGCCAATCAATCATTTCCTGAACGGCTATTTCAAATTCCTGAGCAAGCTTGGGGCAGGTATTTCGGACTTCATCTGCAAGCTTGTTAAGCGACTCCTGGTCCCCAATTTTATTCAGAGCTATAAGAGTTCCACCAAATGATTCAAACTTACTCCATGCCTGCTCCATGCTGACCACCATTTTTCGCTCCTCCTCCGTTTCCGAAAGAAGGGCGGCAAGCTCAGATTTACTTTTCTTAAATGTAGCTATGGAACTTAAAACTGAACTCAAGTAGGCGTCATTCATCGCCTGAGTATTTCCGCGAATAGCAAGTGATCGTGCATGGATCCGAACCTCCCGAAAACTGAACAAAAGACTACCCATTTCGCGTGTCCGTGGAAGGGCCTTCTCTGCAATACTTTTGTAAAGAATACTATTCTGCTGATTCTTATAAATGATAATCCCTGCGACAATAGGAGAAATAATCGCAATACCTACGACCATAAAAAGGATTTTTTTTCTTAAGTTCATCTGGTTCATATGACTTTCCTTTCAACCGTTTCTTTTAGCAACCAACAAAATTCAGTAATTGTCTTCAGGTAGTCTATCGGTTTAAAGGGGAAAGCTTTAAAGGGAATAATTGAAAAGCCTCTAATAAATTGCTAGTACTGATTAGAGTAAAACATTTCCAGGCTTCTTCACGGCACAAAAGTGAGATGGGCAAGCATTTGCGTCGGAAATACACCGTGCATTACTTGGAAAATGCGCTAAGAGCATTGATTATAGCCTAAACACAAGATAGTTTTGATTAAGTAATTGTCACTCTCTGAAGCTTTAAATTCGAATATAAGGACCTAGGTACTGGATGAAGGCTTCACAAGATGACATCCATTCAAGCGTGGTTGAACGCTGGTTAACCGCATCCGCACATTCACCGTTAGAAGAGATACTGCTGCTAGAAAAAGCGTTCCGTATCATCCAAGCGCGCGCCGGACTCACTCTAAGTCACGTAACTCTCATGGTTGTCCTAGACCGTATTCTGCAGCAAGGCCTTGAAGAGCACCCAATTCTTCATCAAGTTACGATCGAGAACCAAGTTCTTAACTTCACCATCATTAAGAGAAGTCGCCCCTCCGAAGAAGCCTCAAGTGCACTCTCATTCCTGCTCGCAGAGCTGCTTCGCGTCCTTGGCAGAATCACCGCCGATATACTAACAAAAACGCTTCACAAAGAACTCATGGAAATAAATTTGAACGAGTCGAGGGAATCATGATAACTTCAATGCCTATCAATAGGATTCCCACTGGAGTCCAGAACCTGGACCAAGTTCTTTATGGGGGAATCCCCACCGGAGAACTGACCGTGTTTGCAGGAACTCCGGGGGCAGGAAAAACAACTCTCGCTCACCAAATCATCTTCAAAAACGCGACACCAGACAGACCTGCACTCATTTTTCAGACGCTTTCAGAACCAACGGCAAAGACCCTCCGCTATCTACAGAATTTCAGTTTCTTTGATCAACAGAAAATAGAAGACGGCAGTATCACCTTCATAGACTTGGGAGAAATCCTCCGCTCGAAAGGTCTCGAGCCCACCGTGACACTACTCATGGGCCACATCAAGAAGCTTAAACCCTCCTTCGTTGTCATCGACAGTTTTAAAGTTTTCGAGGATCTGGCCCAAGATCGGGAAGAGTTACGGAAGTTTACCTATGAAGTCGCGGTAAACCTTATGGCCTGGGAATGCACCGCCTTCTTCTTGGGTGAGTTCAGGACAGCTGATATTGAAACGAATCCTCTGTTTTCAATCATCGATGGGATAATTGTTCTTCGGGTTCGTCTCGAGTCTGGGGAACACCAGCGCTACCTCCAGGTCATAAAAATGCGAGGAACAGACCACAGCCGGGACGAGCATGCCTTCGCTATTAATTCCGTGGGTCTTGAGGTCTATGCTCCACGGGTCACGATACGACGGCTGCCTAACTCAGACCGTATGGCATCTAAAGATGAACCGTATAGAGTTAAACTCGGGATGCCGAATCTAGATAAACTCCTAGGAGAGGGAATCCCTGCTGGATCATCGATCATGATCTCAGGCGTGGCCGGTACAGGGAAGACAATCCTACTCTTAGAATTCATCTACAAGGGAGCGGTAGAGTTGGGGGAGAAAGGTATTTTCTTTTCTTTCGAAGAGACCGAGGAAAGAGTGATCGCGAATGCCAAAGGAATGGGTTGGGACATTCAAGAACAAGTCCGCATCGGGAACATTGAGATTGTCTTCATCCCTCAACCCGACATCATCATCGAGAGAGACCTCCTCATGATAAAAGATCGTATTGAACGCATCAGGGCCAAGCGAATTGCCATCGATTCTTCATCGGTATTTGTTCACAAGATTACCGATCCCCAGGTTGTTCGGGAGAAGATTTTTCAACTGGCAACTCTTGTCCAGATGTCTCAGGCGGTTGGCTTCTTTGCCACAGATATTGCATATGGCAGTAATAAGATAAGCCGCTTTGGAGTGGAAGAGACGGTAGTCGATGGAATCATCATCCTCTCGGCCATTGATAATGCTAAGACTCTTATGCGGGATCGGTTCCTGGAGATCTACAAACTCCGTAATACCGCACACATAAATGGAAGGCACAAAATTGAGATCGGACATTCTGGAATCTTTTTAAGTCCTAAGAGCACAAGAAAACCACTCCAAACGGAGGTAAGAAAACCAAAGACAACGAAGCGAAGAAAATGAGGCATACTTCAGTAGAAAACAAGAGTCCTGATTTCCATCGGCTAAAAACTCTCTACGAAGTTAGTAAAAAGCTTTCATTGTTCACAAGCGTGGAAGAATCATTCACGGACATTCTGGAATGTGTTTCAGAGTGTTTCCCCCTAAAAACAGCCATCCTCATTGAGCACTGGGAACCAAAACCTCGCATGACAGTTTGGCACGCTGAGAACATTTCCAAAGACATCGTCTCCAGGTCGATCGAGAACGCCAAATCTGCTTATTCCCACTTGATAGGAGGAAATCCAGGATTAACAAACAACCTCAGCATCCCCATACATAGTGAGACGAAATGCCCTGGGACTCATAGGCCCATTGCTGAGACCGATCAGGGGAAATACATTATTCTGCCTCTCATCATCGACTACCTACCTGCCCACGGTGCTTTCCAGCTAGAGGGTACCGGTAGACTAAATGAAGAAGACTTGGAATTCGCAAGTGCTCTGACAAACCTTGTTACAATCGCTTTTGATCGCTATAACAAGACAAAGCGAGAGCATGAGAAGCAAGAAGAAGAAGCTAAAAGAAATTTAAAGATGCTCTATCATACCCAGGAAACGATCGTAAACCTTGAATCCGAGCGAGACCTTCGGGAAGCCTTCGTATCACTTCTCATACACGACCTCATAACCCCCCTATCCGTAATTCTAGGTGCTGCTCAGATGATTATACGCAAACCCCAGGATGGAGAAGCACACTGCAAAGGAGCAAGAATGATCGAAAACCAAGCAAACCGAGCAGGAAAGATGATCTATGATCTCCTGGACGCTAATCGCATCCGCGGCGGTGAGAAGATTGCTATCGTGAGAGTGGAAAGTAATATCTTCAATATTGTGAAAACGGCACTTACCGAATTGGCCATCGTACATGGAGACAGATTTCACCTTCAAGCTGAGGACACTATCCAGGGATCCGTCGATCCCCGCGGAATAAGAAGAATAATTGAGAACCTATGCAACAATGCCGTCAAATACGGCGGGAAGGAGACTCCTATAACAGTCGAAGTTAAAGACGATACCCAAGGAATCACACTTCGCGTTGGCAATCTTGGAAACGTGATTCCTGCTGAAGATCAAAAATCGCTCTTCGTGCAGTATCGACGAAGTGACTCGGCTTCTTCAAGTGGTCAGAAAGGCTGGGGCATCGGTTTGACTCTTGTCAGAGGTGTGGCCGAGGCCCATGGAGGAAGTGTTACAGTGACCAGCAATATTAAGGATGGCACCATTTTCTCTGTCCATCTGCCCCACTGATTCCTGGACAGACAATGCAGTAAGATTGAGAAAAATTAAGAATTTCATCCACGCTTTGAGAAAAGGGTTTGCTTTGAAACAAAACGATGAGAAGAGATAAAAACCATAGGCATCAAACCTGGCCAGAGCAAGAGAAAACCCCAGTAATCTCCAGGAAGACAGGGAAGCCGATTTGCAAAGGCGACGCCGAAGCCAACGTTATCAATCATAACAAATTCTCTGAAAGCTCTGATCAGGTTCTTCCAAGAATCATCACGTCATGCATAAACCCTGAAAAACAAGAGACGACAATGATATAAAACCAAGGGGCAGCAAATCCGAAACGCGTAAACTACCATAATTAAAAAGCAATTTCCTAGCATCTTGATAAAAGCATCATGGCATTCGTGTATAAGAGTCTAAGTGATAGTAAACAATCTTTCATTCTCAAGTAAAAGCTCATTCTAATATGACAACCTTTAGAAAAATTTTCAGCTGGATTAAATGCAATAGAACCCTAAGCACTGGTCTTGTTTCTTTAATTGGAATCTTTGCAATCACAACTGTAATCCTGACCAAGCGAGCCTCGGGTACTCTTACTGCTCCATTAGAGAAGAGTACAATTGTGGAATCGGTTTACGGAATTGGCACCATTATGGCCTCTCAGAGTTATCAAATAAAACTTGGAGTCATATGCAGAATTGAAGAGCTCTATGTGAAAGAAGGAGACAAGGTCCAGAAAGGTGACAGACTTCTAAACATTGATGGCAGCATTTACCGGGCGCCATTTGAAGGAAAAGTGACTTCTCTTCCCTTTAAAAGCGGAGAGAATGTATTTACCAATCTTACCATTCTCTCGCTCGTTAATTTACTTGATCGATATCTTGTCGTCTCCCTTGAGCAACAAGGCGCCCTAAGAGTTCTTAAAGGACAAAAAGCCATTATGAGCTTCGATTCTATTCGAAATGAAAGATACTTCGGAGAAGTCGAATCCGTTTATTCGTATAACAACAACATCTTGGCACGAATAAAAATCTCAGACCTCCCCGAAATAATCCTTCCGGACATGACAGCGGATGTCGCGATTACCATTAAAGAGAAAAATGACGTGATCATTGTTCCCGTAGAAGCACTAGACCATGGAAAAATATGGATAAAGCGAGGTAAAGGATTGGCCCATTTAACCAAAGTAAAAATCGGGATTGTCGACAGGGCATTTGCTGAAATCCTATCTGGAAACGTCAAAAGAGGGGACAGGATCCTATTAAAAGAAAATGTGGCACCCAAGTGAACATTAGACTATATGGCCCATGCCAAAATCTTGGCTTTTGTTGAATAGGAATTTTTATCGGTGATTCTCATGGTCTTATAATTGCATATGAAAAGTGCGGTTGATTCGGTCACGGAGGAAAATCATGTTACCTAAAGAACGGAGTTTGACTAAGCTACCATCGGAAATCAAAAATAGCATAAAACACCTCTTGAAAAAATCATCCATAAGATTGAAAGAACTAGCGATGGAGAGATGGTCAGATGATGGAGGCGCCCCTCGTCAAAATACTGCTCAAAAAGGAACCAATAAGTAAATCCAAGAGGGATTCATGATATTTTTGGCCATGAGATACTTGCTTGAGCGAAGGAAGCAAACGATCTTCACACTACTAGGAGTTTTTCTCGGTACTGTGGCGTATGTGGGCGTGTCAGGATTCTTTAAGGGATTTCAAGACTACATGGTTCAGCAGCTAGTAGACAATACAGCACAAATACATATCCAGGCCCGCCAGGACATCTTAAACGATCATAAACTAGATGGAGCTTTTTTTACCCAGAATACAGCACATGTTTTCTGGATTTCTCCCCCATCAGGATTATTAGGGTTTCATGAAGTCCAGAATCCCCAGTCATGGTATGAAAGACTAAGCGCTGACAAACGGGTGGAAGCTTTCTCCCCGCTAATCAGCACACCTGTTCTTATAACGCTTGCCAAGAACTCTGTCTCTGCCACTCTCACTGGTTGCAATCCGTTACAACAATCAAAAGTAACAAGTATTGCAAAGTATATGATAGAAGGTCAATTTTCAGACATAGCTGGGGGAGGAAATCGTATCATCATGGGTGACGAACTCATGAAAAGAATCGGAGCCGCAAAGGATCAAATCGTCTTCGTTTCTGTAGGAACAAGAAACGCCATCCCGATGAAAGTCGTTGGACGCTTTATCTCTGGGAATAGAGGTGCAGACCTTCAGGCCTATGCTGCCCTAAATGATGTGCAAAGATTAAATGGCACCCCAAATAGAGTTAACGAAATCGCTGTGAGACTTAAAGATTACACACTCGCTTCTGCCATGGCCGAGAACTGGTCATTAGTCAGTCCAGAAAAAATCGAGAGTTGGGATCAACAGAATGTGAATATCTTGTCAGTCATTAAAATGCAGACAACGCTCAGGTTTACCATGATCATTGCGATTCTTTTAGTGGCAGGATTTGGAATATACAACGTTTTAAATATGACGGTAACACAAAAGAGGCAAGATATCGCAATTCTGAGGTCAATGGGATATGACTCCTTTGACATTGTGACGCTTTTTTTTTCTCAGGGAATGATTGTCGGTCTAGTCGGGGCGATCTTCGGGCTAATATGCGGATACCTTCTATGCCTATACTTACAAACCATTTCATTCTTTCCGGCAAATTCATCACACGCCGGCGAAACACTGCATATCTCGCTGGACATGACAATCTATCTTCAAGCAACCCTGTTAGCACTACTAGCATCATCCGTAGCAAGCATACTCCCTGCAAGGGCCGCTGAAAAACTAACCCCGATAGAAATAATCAGGACAGGTGCATGAGTATTGAGGCTAAAAAGATTGGAAAAACTGTAGGTGATCCTGCCGTGAGAATACTCACAGACATTTCATTAAATATCGATGACGGTGATTTCGTTTCATTAACTGGCAAATCTGGATCAGGCAAAAGTACTCTCTTATATATCTTAAGTAGTTTAGATTCACCTAGTGATGGGCAAGTATTCATAGAACAATTGGATCTCCATAAAATGGATCCAGTAGATCTCTACAAATTCAGGAATCAGAAGATGGGATTTGTTTTTCAATTTAACTATTTGATTGCAGAACTTACAGCATTGGAAAACGTTCTCATGCCAACACTTAAAATCTATAAAAAAAATGAAATAAATCCTTACGCAGAAAGCCTCCTGGAAAAATTCGGCCTTAAAGATAGGGTCCATAGATTCCCGAGACAACTCTCAGGAGGAGAACAGCAACGGGTAGCAATTGCCAGGGCCCTTGTCATGCAGCCAAAATATCTCTTTGCAGATGAACCAACAGGAAGCTTGGATTCTGTAAACGGCGGGGTGGTCATGGAAATTTTAAGAAATGTCAACAGAGAGCAAAGAACCACAATTATTTTAGTCACTCATGATCAAGACTTTGCAAGCTATGCAAATAAGAATATCCGGCTCGTGGACGGTAAAATTGAATAGCCTTAGACAGGGGAAGCTTATCTTCCTATTCCTTTCAAGTCATTAATTGGGAATCACATGACATAACCATATCCTTCAAGGATGAATTTTAAAAACAACATGCTCTAATTCCATAGCAATAATGACGCAACACAATGAAAATCTCAAAAGAACATAGAAAAACTCCTAGAAACATGACTCCTTTGAACCTGGATTTGAAACATCATATTTGCAAGTACTTCGCTCACAACAAATTCTTAAAATTAATCGATGAAGAAATTCAACGTCGATGCCAGATTATTCTCATTTCGTTTGAATAAATATTAAAGCTCAATAAATTAATGAACAGGTCGAAAAATCAATAATGGCCAGGTGCTGAGGACATTTCCTGGTGAATAAAAACCAAAATGATAATGGCAAAGAGATTGCATGCTTTAATACGTTGTCTACAAAACCAAGGAGAACGACATGTTCAATTTCTTCGAAAAGAATGACTCTGAGATTCAGCAAGACGTTATCAATGAGGTCAAATGGGATCCGAGTGTTGCGTCAACACAACTCACCATCAGCACTAAAGATGGAATTGTCACAATGAGAGGAAGCGTACCTCACTACTATGAGAAAAGTCGCGCAGAAGCAGCAGCACAAAGAGTTGGAGGCGTAAGAGCAGTAGTAGATGAAATAGAAGTAGATCTCGACAAATCTTATCAAAAAAGCGACGAGACGCTCGCGAAGGCCGCAGCTAACGCTCTCGAATGGGATTATTCAGTACCAGAGACAGGGATAAAAGTCTCTGTCGAAAATGGATGGGTCACATTGAAAGGCGAAACAGAATGGATTTATGAAAGAGAAGCCGCCAAGAAAGCCATTGATCACCTGGTAGGTGTCCGAGGAGTTATAAACAATATTATCGTAAAGACTAGAGTATCCCCATCAGACATAAAAGAAAAAATTCACGCTGCTTTCAAGAGGTCTGCCGAGATTGAAGGCCGTGAAATTGATGTTACGGTAAGAGGAAGCATAGTAACCCTGACAGGGAAGGTACATTCCTTACATGAACAGGCCGAAGCAGGGCTTTCGGCTTGGAATGCACCAGGAGTATCCATGGTAGAAAATAAGATTCAGATTTCCCATTAAGTGCCTCCTCCCCCCTGCTTGCAAGAGCGGGGGGCCAAACCAAAAACGAATCAGAACCTGGAATCAAAGTATCGAGATCAAGCGGAATCGGGAAGAGGAAGAAGAAATGAAAACAAGGTTCCCTTCCCGATACGCGTCTCCAGTTCAATTGTACCCCGGAGTTTGTCGAGATTCATTTTGATATCGTAAAGCCCGACACCTCGGCCTGAGATGTCAGAGACAGTTTCGGCGGTGCTGAAGTTAGCATCGAAAATATGATACACGATATCAGAATCACTTTTGTCAATGACATCTTGCGGATATCCTAGCTGAATCATTTTACTCCTGATTCTACCAGGATCTATACCCCCGCCATCATCATGAACATTAAATTCAAGATAAGAAGCGGTACTTGATTTAACGATGCCAAAAGAAACTCTTATGCTGCCTTCTTCCGGCTTTCCAGAACTGACTCGGATCTCTGGAGCTTCTATGGCATGGTCAACTGCATTTCTAAATATGTGAATACATGAATCAAAGAATTCTTGGAAGTGATTCATATCAACGCGGATGTCTCCATTTTGAACCTCAAGAGGCTTTATTTTCTTGCCGAGCTTCGCGGCTAGATCAACTACCAGTTCCTTATACTGGCCGACATAATGCTTAACTTCTTTATCAAGGAAATTGCTAGAGAATAGCTGAGCGACTTGCTTGTTTCTGGCCATTAGGAACTTCCAGAATTTCCGAAGTTTTATTTCATCAACTTCAACAACTCTACGCGTAGTATCTCCTATCAACCCCCTAAGCTTGCTTATACTGGAGTTCATCTTTTGTAAGACCCCATCTATCTTTAAAACGATGTCCTCTGAAGTGAGAGAATCCTGGAGCATAAAAGTCTCAAAATCATGGAGTGCAGTGACAACTTCCTGAAGGGAATAGAAAGCGGCTGATCCTTTCATGGAATGAAGTAGCCTCATGAAATCATCTTTATTGATCAATCCTTTATTTGCAACAATCTCTTTTTCACGTTTTAAAGATTCTTCAAAAAGGTCAGCAAATCTGATGAATCTAATCTTATCATTAAGGACCTTTGTTACTAGTTTTACATAATTTTGCTGAGCTTCCACTTCTTTAAATGCCTTAAACTCTCTTGTTTTGTCTGAGGCCACCATGACGACATTCTTTACTCTTCCCTCATCATTCCGAATTGGAAAAAACTCCAAGGTCACATGCTTAAAATTAAAGGAACGATAGTCTTCTTTGCAAGGTATCGATTTTTGCCCTAACTCAACCAAGCTTTCAAAAGGAATCATCTCCTCAAAAAGATTCTCTATCCAATCTGTCAAAAGATTCTTATCTTCTGCCTTTATCAGGTCGGCCAGTTTCTTGTCCGCAGGATTCTCTCCAATCAGATCTATACAAGCTTTAGTGTGAAGATCGAGACAAATCCCCTCTCTTCCGAACACAAGGAGCCCTTGTCCTAGACTATCCACCATTGTCTTGATGAAATCGTTTGCATTTTTCAAACTTACAGTTCGCTCTTCTACTTTTTGCTCCAACGTCCGGTTATATTCAAGAAGCTTGTTCTGATAATCCTGAATTTTAACGACCATCTCGTTGAAAGCATCCGCCACCAGTTGAAGTTCAGTCGTACTTTGAGGAACGACACGGACGTTATATTTCCCTTCGGAAATCGTCTTAATAACCTGGGTAAGCTTGTTCAGAGGGTTCGTAATCGATCGCGCAATGAAAATCGATAATATGTTAAATGCTCCAATGAGGAAAAGAGTGTAGACGACAGCGTTTATGATCAGGATGGAAGTTACTTCATAGGCTTCACTGGTTTTAACACCACTAAAAATAAAATGATCCGGAAAACGGGACAGCTGTTTGAATCCGAGAATATACTCTGTTTCGCCTACAATCTCCTCAACGACACCAGAGCTGACGGCTTTTCGACTAGCGGCAGGTTTCTTTTTGTCATTGATGAACTTTCTGAAAAATGACTGCTGCCTCTCATCCGTTTCATAGGGTCTGTTATGAAAAAGGAACTCCCCCTGAGAATTAACGAGAATTGTTTCGAATGATTGTTTGTTGAAAATATTGTTATAGAGCTTATCCAGAAGAAAATCGAAACAGTAAATTTTATTAGCGGTTTTCCCATAAACAAAAATCAAAAGACGTGGGGCCCTGCCTTTGACGTAATGAAGTTTTTCAAGAATTTCTTTCGATTTTACCTCTTCAGTTATTGAAATGAGGTATTCATTTGAAAGCTCTAAGAATTGTTCTCTTTTTCTATATAGAGAGCTGTACTCCAAATTAGTATAAAGCCTCTCGATCACCTGCTCGTTCTTGGGAAGATTTAGGTCGAGGGAAAGAGTCTGGTAAAGGTCACGATCTGAAGCGAGCTGCTTCTTGTCAAGAAGGCTCGGATCCTGAAGAAAAGTGTTAAACACATTAACAAAATTAAGCTTGTTCTCAAAGAAAAGTTCGAGCGATGCATGTCCATTGTCCAAAGACTGATAGGCGTTGTCATATATATAGGCCCGCTTGTCTTCAATGATCATCCGGGTTGAAAGATATAAGATGATACAAGAAACAGCTACGACCACCATCGAGAGGGTAATCACCATTTTTGATCGCAATGAGAACTTGAGAAAATTTAGTTTCTTCAATTGTTTAAGTGCTCTAGTATATAAATTATTAACCCTACTACTTTGAGTTTTTTTATTAAAAATTTCTTGAGCAAAAACGAACTCGTTATAATCATATTATCTGGCATATTGATTTCAGTTGCCAGCATCATCTATTTTTTCCTCCCTGATCTACTATCCGCTATCAATCCTCCGAATTCGAAATTCATCGGTCTGGTGATCAAAGCAGAGGGTGATTCACGTATGCGTTTTGGGGATTCAATCAACTGGAGAAAGTTACGTTCCAAGGATCGAATTTATTCACAAACCTATCTTTTTACTGGAGCTGACTCGTCGGCTTCTTACGGATTTTTGGATGAAAGCTCAATCAGCCTGGGGGCCAATTCCCTAATCTATATGGACTTTACATTCAAAAAGAACGGCAGAGGAAATGCTGGAGATGCCGTTGCACTGGAGTTAGTCGAAGGTGAAATGCAAATCAATCTTAAAGAAAAGTCCCCTGTTAAAAAGATTAAAATTCAGGATGCAATGATTGATATCTCCAAGCAGCAAAAGACAATTATAAAACTCAATTACGAGCAAACTGAAGGTCTGGATATTGCCGTGATTCAAGGCGACATCGATATAAAACAGAAGAATGTTTCTTATAACGTAAAACAAGGCGAGAAAGTTGGTATCGCTAGTGAAGACTCCACTCCAGTAGCTAAGACCATAGATGAAAAGACAATGGAAGAAATAAAAAGAATTGCTGAATCAGATCACAAGAAGACTGTAGAGGACCTCAAAAACAAGAGGCAGTTTAACTACGTCTTTCAGCAATTCATAGAAATCGTGAAAGAAAAATTGTCTCCGTAAATCTATTTGTGATGCTTCTTCCAGCAGAGCTGGAGCTTATTCCCGAGTTCTTCAGTTTCCCACGGCTTAAGTAGAAAATTACTCACTCCTGCCTGAATAGCACTCATAATTTTCGCCTGCTCATTCTCAGTGGTTAAAATCAGGAAAGGAAGACTTTTGTACTTATCAGAGGCACGTACCCATTTTAGAAAATCCAACCCCGTTTTGCCCGGCATATTCCAGTCAGATATTATAAAGTCCACAGGTCTGACTGGGTTGCTTTCCAGGTGGGAAATAGCATTATCAACGTTTTCATGTTCAACGATATTTGAAAAGCCGAATCCATTTAGCTGAGTGCGTACAAGAGTACGAATATTCGAGTAGTCATCAACAATAAGAAAATGAGTTTCCGGTTTCATTTTTATCTCACTTATCTTGAAGCGCCATGTATTATTAAAATACTAGCCTTATGTTATGAGTTTTCAATGAGCGATTCAATAAAAAAAATATTATACATTGGTGAACCTGATGATTATGTCAACGGGCTCCAAGAAGAAATTAAACTTTATCTCAAGGGTTGCAACATCGTTTGCCAAACGAACGTCTCTTTCCATGATGGATATGATTCTATAGAAAAGCATAGTCCCCTTATCGTTCTGCTCAGCTATGCTGCCCAAGATCTCCTGACCCGAAAGTTTCTTATAATGATCCGAAAGGTATTCGGCAACATAACTTTTGCTGTCTTGGCCGATAACAAAAAGGCTGTCACCAAGGTGGAGGGAACTTCAAGTCTCGGAGATTATCTCTACTGGATTAAGAAGCCAGATCATGAGGAGATCATCGAATACCTTTCAAAGAAATTGACCTTACCTTCGAATAAACCAATTAATTCTCAAACAGCGTATTACACAGACCAGTTCGATCTTTACCAATGCATGCATGTTTCTTGCATGAATAGAACCCACGCGCAAATCGAGACGAATTATTATTTTGAAAATGATACTGTCATTCCAATTAAGTTTCCTTATCATGAAATGCTGTTTTATTCTGATCGCCACAAAATTTCAAAAAGATCTACATCATCAATAGGAAGTCACTTTAAGTACAGCTACTCTTTGGAATATATACTTCACACAAAAAAGATGAATAGTTCTGAGAGAATCAAACTTATAAAGGATTACAGATACGAGATTGGGACAAAAAAAGTTAATGAGAATGTCTATCTCGCTGTCATAGAAGCCACGAAGGAAAAGAAGTTCAGTGTCCTACCAGAGAAAAAGACTGGTGGGCCGGTCGTAATGAGCGATGAATTGAAATCTATTGCTGAAATTGAGATTTTATCCAGAGCACTCTACTTCAACTGGCTCCTTGAGCAAAACCAAGATGGGCTGATCCAGAAGGATACGATCACTGTTTATGATCGACAAAAACATCTCTTAAAAGAGGGAATTAAAAAAATAGAGAATGAATCAACAACGGTCATTCACAGGAAAGAGATTGTTGACCATGAAAAAAATATGCAGTCGGATATGCCATCCATAATTGTGGTCTATGAAGATGAATTCAATACACTTGAAAGAGTAAAAAAAATGATTTCGGCTGTGACTCTTCTCAAAGACCATTTTCCATTTATTGTCCTTTTTAACTACACGGGCAAACTATCACCCGATGATTTACGCCACAAGCTTGAGTATCATTTTGTTTTAAGCACTCCAAGTAAGCCAGATCCGAACTTGATCATTAAGATGTTACAATTTCACAGGAATAAGTTAAGAGACAAAGAGTTCAAAAAAGGTCAAAAAAGAATGGAGGCCCTTAGAACTGCAGACCCTTCATTTCACCGATTTGAAGATAATCTCCTTTTTGATTATAAGGTCTTTAAAAACATCGATGATCCTTCAAGTTGGATAATTCATAGTTCGTCTGCAGAAGTGATATGGATTTCTGAAACGGAAATAATGTTTCGAACGAACTCAGTACTTGAGGTTGGAGATATTTTCAGAATCACAAAGCCATTTGATCTGCAGATTGAAGTATTGAAAAAAGAATCCGATGACAAAGAATTCTCAACGGGGAAATATACTGCTTACATGCACTTCGTCTATGAGACCGATCGTATCGCCATTAAAGGGTTCGTGAAAGAGCTCTCAACGCTTAACGATCAAAATGTGTATATGGACGGTGAAAGCACTCAAAAATTGAAAGATAAATATTTCCCTTTCAATGAGGTTTACAATTTATAGATTCCGCTCTTAAGCGAGAATGTTCATTTTGAGTGGCGATCTTCATACGAACTCAGTCATATTTTGGGTCACGCAGATACTACTATTACACAAAGATATGCTCACCTATCTCTAGGCCATTTGGCAAAAGCCACCCAGAACTTGGTCTAGGTTAAAGATACTGAGCTTTCAAAAGATTTTACCCCAATCCTAACCCAAAGAAATATTGTGGTTGAAAACGAAGGTCACTATAAATCGATTGAAGAAGCCTGAAAGTGGATCGATCGTCGTAACTAGGTAAAAAAAAAGCCCCGGGCGCGAGACCGAGGCTTTTTGAAAACAATCACATACTTTTGTTGGTGCCCAGTGAGGGACTCGAACCCCCACGCTCGCGCATTAGGTTCTAAGCCTAACGTGTCTACCAATTCCACCAACTGGGCATCTAGGTATGTGAAGTTCGAGATTATTAATGATCCGAGCGATGTTGGCAAGTGAAAAGTTACGCGACTTTACCGCCAGGTTTTTTGGCAGCGCCTGGCCTGCTCTTTTCATTTTTTTCCAGCTCTTTCTTGAGTCTGTCGACCTGATTTTGAAGGGCCGTTTTCTCGGCGCGGAGTTTGTTAACTTCTTTCTTTGATTCGGAAACGAGAGCTTCGCGAGCATTAAGCTCCTGCGTTAGTTTCTTTACCTGGGTTTCCAGGTGACCCGTTTTCCCCTTACCCGCTTCCTCTACTCCCACAGTTTTCTGAGTCTTCATGAGCTCGACAATTTTTGCTTCTAGCGTCGCAACCTTCCCTTGATTATCCTTGAGTTGTCCTTCTATGAATTCTGCATGGGTCTGTGCCTTAGAGAGGGACTTCTTAAGCTCCTGCTCAAGGGCCCCGGCTGCCGGCGAGAGCGTGAGTGCAGCCTTCGCGTCCTGCAGTGCCTTCTTCAGGTCTTGCTCAATTTTGGACTTCTCCGTCCGAAGCTGTATCATTTGCGAGTTATCCAGTCCTATCTTGGCCTGGAGCTTGTCAGCTTCACGACGGCCAGTTTCGATCTGATTTTTCAATTGCTGGTTGATCATTTGCAGCTTCCGCGCCTCTTCCTTAAACTCATCCTCGCCTTTACTTGACTGGAGATTAGATGACATGTTTGCTAACTGCTTTTTATAAACCTCAAGCTGCTTTTGAAAGGTCATGTTCTGTTTTTCTAGGTCATGGATCTTTTGTGCCTGAGTGGCAGCTGGGCCATTGGCCAGGGCCTTTGCCAGCTCATCACTCTTGTAGCGAAGAGAAGCAATATCTTGCTCCTTCCGTTCCACAAGCTTCGTAAGATTCTCCTTTGTCTTGGCGAGAATGATCTCCTTGCCCTTGGCAAGTCTGTCCATTTTCTCGAGTTCTCCTGAGAGGAATGTCTCCTTCTGAATAGCCTCAAGTTCAAGCTTTCGGATTTTTAACTCGAGTTCTCGCTTTGCATCGACGAGCTTAGACTCTTTTTCAAAATATCCTGTGACTCGGTTAAGTTCTTCCTGAGTTAGTGCCTTTTGCTCAAGAAGTTTTTTCTCTAGCTGGCGCCGTATGGGGTCGTCATCCGATGTGCTTACGAGTGAGAGCTTTTCCTGAGCATCGGCAGCGGCTAGCGCCTGAAGCTTGCTCGCTCTTTCTCTGCTTTCCTTCACAACTCTCAGTTCAGCTGAGAGAGTCATCATCTGCTTACGGAGATTATCGTTTTCAGCGCTGGCCGAAACAAGCTGCTGCTCGAGCTGCTTAACGACTGGATGATCGAAATCCTCCCCCCGGGTCTCGTCTTTTTCTATAAAATTCCTGACTTCATCTTCCGTGAGGTCTTCCGGGGATTTGCCTAATTTCTGGGCGAAGTTGAATAGTCCCGTTTTCGGTTCGCCAGGCTGACTTCCCACTCCCATTGACTTAACAGTCAGAACACCAAGGTTTTTTTCCTTTTCACCTAGACCTTGGACTCTTATGTTATCTTTCTGCGACTCTTTTTTATCCGAGGAGATTCGAGTCGTAAAATTTGTTTCTTCTTTCGATCCGCTGGATACCTTTGTAACCTGTTCGGCTTCATCACGGCTTCCTGAGACGCGATTCACCGCTTCCTCTTGATCCCGAGTTCCGGTAACTCTCGTGATATCTTCGGGCGCGTTTACTCCAGATCCGATCCGAGTCTCTTCCGAGTCTTCATCCAGAAGCTTCCCCTCAACAACTGTTAATCCATCTGCTTCTGACGGAGCGCCAGGAACTATAAGCCTTTCCGTGTAATCTCCTATCGGTGTTGAGCCGAGGACGATGCTGGCAGTGGCAGTGTCATTCTTATACTGGGCCAGCGGAATGCCCCCCTCGAGGGCCGTTATCATGAGGCCTCGATTCTCGAACCGGATCCGCTCATCCTGGGTCCAAAGACCGGTTATGACGACCTTACTCACCTCTGGAATAAATGAAAAATCGAAGAAGTCAGCGGATTGAATAGCAAGATTTAGGTAATACTCCTGAGGCCGTTTTGAAACGCCCTTACTAAGGCCTGCCGTCAGATCTGCGAGATTAAGTGACTTCGCAAAAAAATGAATTTGGAGAGCGAAGATATCCTGAAAAGTTCCGTAAGTCACTTCGAAGGGTAGCCCGGCCTTTCCCATATTCTTCAGGCCTGCGACGTACATGATCAAATGATCGAAGTAAGATTTTACAACCAAGGCCTCGGCGCCCTGCTCAAAGGCCCGTGACACCATCCGGTCGACGTACTCTCCAGTGTTAAACGGGTTAGCGACGTTAAACGAACCCGCCTCGATGAACGCCGGGTAATTATCACCAAGAGTTATGCCGCCGAAGCTTTGAAAATACTTGTCGAGAACAAAAGGACCCATCGGAGTTTCGAGCCACATGTTATCGAGGATAAGGTTACCGTTATTCTTGGTGAAGTTCTGCAAGTCCTCCACGCGGGTTAATGAGATGGCATGTCGACCGTTAGTCACAAGACCATGCGTCTTATTAAGTAGACTAAAGTCCTGAAGGTCCTTCGTGAGGACATGTGTCCAAGAGACCCCCTTGCCGCTGTCCGGAGATAAAACCGAAATGCCGCGAGCGGATAGGTAGCGAGTGATCTCGGGACCGAGCTCACCAGCGAGGTTCAGAATGGCGAGTTGCTTCTTCGCATCCACTATGATCCGGTCTCCTTTATGTTCTTCACATAATCGAGCGCTAGGCAAAGCTTTTGGAACACTCGGTTAACCGGAAGTTCGTTCTGCTTCTGATTCTTAAAGTTCAAAAGATACTCCACGACATGGGTCTCAAAATCATACTCGGATAGTATCTCGACGAGAGAGTCTGCAAAAATGATCACCGCTTCCCAACTTGAAACCTGACCCTTCCGAATCCCTCGTGGGAATCCAGAGCCATCGGAGAGCTCGTGTTGATAGAGGACTGCCTCTGCGAGCTCCGGATAGCTCAGTACCTTAAGGGACTTCAAAAGTTCATAGCTTCTCGTCGGATGGTGTAAGTAGACATCTCGCTCAAGTTCCGAGGCGCGCTCGGTTTCGAGATAGTAAAGGCCCTGTCCAGGACTCTTGTTTTCGGCATTGCACGCTTCAGCGACGAAGTAGCTATAGTTCGCCTCCGAGAGGCCTGCGTCGAGGGCAAAAGTGATGTTGTAGAAATCTCGCAGCATAGGATAGTGGAAGAAGTCATTCGCGATGGCCGTTACCACGGCGAAGGCTGCGGCGTACAGCGCCTTCCGATAAAGGTACATATCCGTCTCGTGCAAATGAATCTGTTGCTCAATAGGAATGAGACAAAACTCCTCGTGGCAAGCGATGGCGAAACTCAGGAAGTGAGCATCCCCAGAGAAGGTTCGATGAAAATAGCGCAAGATCAGCAAGCATTTTTCTCGCAGGTCTTTTTCGAACTGAAGGTAGCGTAGCTCGCGAAAGAGCAAGCGAAACTGCTCCCGATGAATAGAAGAAACACTACAGTCAAAATCGAAGGACTGATTGGTTGCTGCATGCTTCTTCAAGAAGGCTGGATCAACCAACACACCAGGTTTCATGACATAGAAGCGACGCCCTCCTAAAGAGAGATAGAGGTGACCGTCGCAGATAACTTTTTTCGCGAGGTCCTTGACCAGAAGTTTTGTTAACGTTTTATTTTCATGATTCATAAAAAAGCCCAGTACTTCTGAATACCTATCGGCTTCTAAATAGATCCTATGAGGAGCATTTATCTAAAGTTATCTGACCTCGGTTGGTGGACGGAATTACCCGGCTATCGTAAACTCCGCTCCATACAGGAGTACTCATGGATTTTCTTCCCATCGACTGGATCGTGATCGCTATCTACATAATATTTGTGTTTTATCTCGCTATCCGTGCTGGGCAGGAGACTCGAACCCTCACCCCGTCGGCCAGCGCGAGAGACCGCGCCCGCGAGCAGTACATGGCAAATAACTCCCTCACATTTACTGAATCAATTTGCTCAATCATTGCGACTGAAGTTTCTGCACTGACCTTCCTTGGAATCCCGGCGTTCGCGTTCAACAAAGACTTCAGCTTCATCCAGATCTACATGGGGGCCATTCTAGGCCGCATCGCGATCGCACTCGTCTTCCTGCCCAAGGTCTACGGCAAGGGCCTGACCATCTACGAGGTGATGGCGCAGGAAACGGGTCTGCCATCCGGGCGGCGGACCGTCGCCGTTTTGTACACCATCTCAAAGATCCTCTCGGTTGGTGTCCGTCTCTTCTCCGGCTCGATTCTGGTCGCTCACTTCATCGGAACCAACGTTTACCTGGGCCTTGCGGTCGTCACATTCATTACTTTCTTGTACACCCTGATCGGGGGCCTCAAGGCCGTC
>JAIYDC010000120.1 GCA_027487685.1 Pseudomonadota bacterium
AGCGATTTCGGCACAGCGCTTGGCAGACATCATTTGTAGTTTCTGAGACCAAGAGTTCTTCTGACCGGCGGCTTCGAAAAACTCCGTAGCCGTGAATCCTGGATTAATCACTGAGCAATGGATACCTGTGTCTTTAAGCTCAAAATTTAAAGATGTTGCTAGGTGACGGACGTAGGCCTTGCTCGCTCCATAACCCGCATAGAGTGGAGTCGGCAGGTAGGAGGCGATGGAGGCCACGAACTGAAGGTAACCATGATTGCGCCTGGTCATGTCTCGGAGAAAAAGTTTCGCAAGTATGGTCGGGGTCGTTATATTTAAGGTCAGCATCTTCTCGATGGATGAAAGATCAGCGCTGTTGAAATAATGAAAAACTCCGGCGCCAGCATTATTAATCAGGTAATCCACTTCGAGGTTTCGGTTCACGCATTCTTGATAGATCTCATAGGCAGAATTTTTCTCGGAGAGATCCTTCACCAGGGTCAGGCATTTCACGCCATGCTTCGAGGTTAACTCATCTGCCAGGTTTTTTAGATTCTCTTCCCTGCGAGCGACGAGGACACAGTGAATTCCCTCCTTCGCCAAGACTCTGGCATATTCCAGACCGATTCCACTGGAGGCACCCGTCACAACCGCCCAAGACTCTTTCATGTTGTCCGCCTTTGAAGATTCACGGAAACACCGTTCTTCGGTCTTAGAGTGACCGTCGCAAATCTCTCTACCGGGACCTCCCTGTTAAGTGAAAGTTCAAATTTTTGAAGAACCATAATGAGAACTGCCTTTATTTCCATGCGCCCAAGCATCTCTCCAATGCATGCCCGCGGACCCAAACCGAAAGGAAGGAAAGAATTCTTCGGCCTCTTTCTGATTTCCTCTTCGGTAAAGCGCCCAGGGTCAAAGGTCTCGGCCTCAGGCCAGATGTCCTCTCGGTGATGCAAGAAAAACGAACTCACGACTACGATAGTACCTTTTGAGATGGGATATCCATCTATAACATCATCATTCAGAGTCTCCCGGGACATGATCCAAAGTGGCGGATTCATACGTAGACTTTCGTTAATGACCTGATCGAGGTAAGGAAACCTTTCCAGGTCAGCCAATGTCAGGTCTCTGCTTCCGATTGTCTCTCTAATCTCGGCCAGGATTTTTTCTCTCGTCTCTGGATACTTCAGGATGTCACTCATGCACCAGGAAAGTGCATTGGCCGTTGTCTCATGGCCACCCACTACGAAATTCATCACCTCATCCCGGAGATACCTCTTGGTGATCCCTTGTGGACCTCCCCCCTTCTCTGCCTTCAGAAGAAGGTTAATCATGTCGCTCCGCTCGTCGCCCTGGCCATTTCTTCGGTCATTGATGACCTGGTCGATAGCTCCATTCAGAAACTTCACCGCGGCTTTAAAGTTTCGGTTCACGCGGGTTGGGAGGTATTGCTGAAGCTTAGAGATTTGGAAAATCTGATTTTCCATTCCTGCCATGTAATCATGAATCGCATGGGATAGTTTTTCTGAGTCCGAACCAAAGTCCACATTAAACAGCGTCTTCACGATAATCGAAAGGGTCAGATTCATCATCTCCTGGTGAAAGTCAATTCGAGTCTTTGGCTCCCAATCAGACAACACCCTATGAGTACGAACGGAGATGTCTTCGAAATAGATTTCCATATTCTTTAACCGAAACACCGGATTTACATTGGCACGATTCTGTCTCCAGTACTTGTTCTCAGTGATCAGAAGTCCCTGTCCGAATAGCGGCTCTAGTTTTTCGTAGGCCTTACCCTTCACGTAATTTTCAAAATTCTCTTTTAAGACCCAGTGGTGGTACGCAGGATCGTTTAATACGACGATTCGAAAGGGCCAGATATTCAGTTTTAACACATTCCCGTATTTTCGAAGAAGTTCTACCCCAAACGCTATAGGATCACGACGAAACTTTCGAGTGTTCCACAAAATGGATAAAAGGGAGGGGCCGGAGATTTTCTTCATTGATTTCTTATCGGTTAGTCATGACCATCGCTAAACGCGACTCCGTTAGTCGGAATTCCGCGTAGATCAGCGGCCAACACACTCAATGATACGCCTGAAGTATCGGGGCATTTCACGCCGTGGATACCAAGCGAGCGCCTGAGGGTCCTCATAAACCTGCTTTTGGTTGAGGACGATCAGTCCACCATTAGCTATGTCAGTGGCTGCTACTTCCTGAGTCAGAGTACCATAGCCAATTCCGCTTTTAATTAAATTCACCACAGCGAAATTGGTATTAGCGAAGACACGATCGGGACGGGCGTGCTCAAGAAGCCCATAATGCTTAAGATAGTCCTTGGTGGTGTTGTCACTTTCATAGAAATCGATCATTCTCTCATTTTTGATGATGTCCAATGTGCGGCGTTTTTTCCACTGATGACCCGCAACCAAAACATAACGGTCAGGTCTTAAAAGTTTGCTATCCATTTCGAGAGTAACATCCTGGGGCGGGAGGATCGCCAATTGAACAATGCCCTTTTTAAGAATCCCGACCCGATTCTCCTGATCATCCATACGATAGTTCAAAACAAGTTGTGGAAATTCCTGATAAAGCCCCAGGCAGTTAGGAAGAACGCGCGAACTCATGATGCTGGTTGGTCCGGCGAGAGTTACTGACACAGTTGATTGAGTACTCTGTCCCGAAATTCCCCCCATGATAGAGCCTTCGAGGTCGATGGCCCTTTCGCAATACCGTAAGAGAGTCTCACCCTCGTGGCTGAGTTTCATGCCGGTACGGGATCGGATGAAGAGCGTAACCGAGAGCTGCTTTTCCAATGCTAGAATACGCTGGGTCGCACCTGTCTGAGTGATGCCGAGATTTTTCGCTGCTCCATGAACAGTTCCGGAACGGACAATGGCGACGAAGGTCTGAAGTTTGAGATCAAGTAAACTCATAATTATCTATCAATACATGATTTTAATGAATTTTTCAACTACGCCAAAATAATTTAGAACACCACCAACAAGGAGTTCATCATGTCATGTAAACACTTAATCGCAGTATCCGTAGGGATTTTAGGCGCATCCTCATCCTGGGCAAGTTTAAGCTATGAGATTTCAATACCAGGTCCTAAGGCAAGAATAAGCTGTTCCCTGGATCGGACCAATGGTCGAGTGCGGATGTTGTTTGACCTGTCAGGGTTTATCGCTACTGGCCCTGTGCTCAAGACTGCAATCCTAGAGACGGAACTACGATCTGAGACATGGGCGCGGCCAGACCGCATACAGAGATTGTGCAAATCCCAGATGGAAGAACTCCTGAGGCGAAGCCAAATCACTGGGGAAGTATGGGTCGAGAAAAAGAGTGCATGTGTGTGCCACGAATCAGATTGCGCTATAACTGAATCTCACTCGATATATTTTAGCCCTCTCAAAGAGGACGGCTATCAACGCTTCTCTTTCTCCGCCTATGGCAGAAAACGCTATAAAGATCCTGATTGCTATTACCAAGAACCAAACCAATAAGAAAAATCAGCATGAAAATGATAAGTTCAATGCCGCTATTAATCCTTATACAAATGACGATGGCCCATGCTCACCAGGGACATCCCAGACCCTGCACTCAAGACGAACTTGCATGTGGGTTCAAGGAGCGGTGGTTTAATGGGCGGATAGACCGTGTCATGTGTTATCCACCGGACCAACGCCAGATCTATGCGGGAGACTGCTCGGTAGAGGAACAGGAAGAATGCACGTTCTTGAACTTGCAAAAGGATGACTCTCTGGGACAATAACGAGATGAGACTATCAGCACAAGAAACGGCCATTAAAATCTATCAAGATAAATTCCCAAGAGCGAAGGTTCTGCTTCTCGCGGGTTCCGTTATCAGAGGTGAGGCGACGGAGCACTCTGATTTAGACATCGTTGTGGTATTTGAGCATCTTAAGTCCGCTTATCGTGAATCGTTCATTTTTGAGGGCTGGCCGGTGGAAGTTTTTGTCCATGACCAGAACACTTTAAAGTACTTTTTCGAAAAGATTGATGGACCGTCTGGAGTACCTTCTCTTCCCAACATGGTCCTCGAGGGTCAAGAGATTTCAAATCAACCAGACTTCACAAACGCACTTAAATTAATGGCCAAAGATTTCCTCGAGGCAGGTCCTCCGGCCTGGACAAAAGATGACATGGACAGGAATCGTTATCTCATTACAGACCTGTGCGATGATTTAAGATCACCAAGATCATACCAGGAAATGGTGGGTACATTGGGACAGCTCCAGGAACATTTAACTCATTTCTATTTCCGATCTCAAAGAAAATGGACTGGAAAAGGCAAGACGATGGCAAAGAGGTGGAATCAAGATAATCCAACTCTGGCGAACGAATTTTTTGACGCCCTAGCGGCAGCTTACAAGACCGAAGAATCCTCTAGAATAATCAACTTCTCGGAGAAAATTTTAACGCCTTTTGGAGGCTGGGGTTTCAGTGGCCACAGAATGGAGGCACCAGAAAAATGGCGGTCAATGTAGTCTGAATTCATCATAAATAGTTTAAACTTCACCAGATGCAGCACCTATATCGATCAAGATAAATAAGCCGATCTAACGAGCATAATTCATCCTCTTCATGGAAGAGTTACAGTTTCATTAGATTCATGGTCATATCTATGAGACGTTTATTCGAGGCTAGATAATCTTTTTGCTACCCTCGAGCTAGTTCTTCCGACTCACTTGCTGAGGAGCATGGAATCCATGGGCACACGCTTTCGCGCTCGTATGAGCTGATACCTTAGGCAAATATGCGAATCCTTCGCTAGAATGCTTAACGTGAACTTGATGATGGAGCGATCGCATCTTCTAAAGTTGTCTCAACTTTGAGGAGGGTAGAACTTAATAAAGAAGTCATCTTCCCGGCGTCTGCCTAAGTTAACCACAGAAAATTTACGCGACCTCAATCACAGCGAGCTCTGGAATTGCCCCAGTGATCGCCTGGCGAGTATCATCACATAAAAGGTCTCCGTACTTTCTATACATTTCCAAAGCACGTTCATCATCGCGGATCGCCTGGATCATATCCTGGAGATGAGTGGCCGCTTCTTCCATCCGGTTTAAGGCGATCGCACAGCGCCGGAGGCAGTCATGAGCGACTAAATGAAACTTGTGTTTCTGGGCAACGGGAAGAAATAGCTCGATTGCCTTTTCAAATCTTCCGAGTCGAAAATTTACATTATTAACAAAATTACAGATCAGATTGGCCTTGTAAACGAGGTCACTTAAGTCTCGCGCGGAGATCTCCGGGGTATCGAAGTTTCTTAGAGCGTAGTACCCTCTTGAAATGACATCGATGTCCTCGGGAACATAGCCCATGTCGACGAACTCCTGGCACATTACTGTCCCCGCTAGCGGAGTAGCGATGAAAAAATCGTACCAGTCGGCACCGAGCTTGATCGCGTAGTCAATCGACTCCTGCATCATCTCTCTCGTCTCATTGGGAAGACCGAGGATGAATGAAGTCCGTACCGGTATTTCTTTTTCTCGGAAGTAATTCACCCACTGGATAGCCTTGTCCAGTTTGACGCCTTTGTTGATAATATGCTTTTGCGTGTATTCGGAACCTGACTCGATGGCCAGTGAGGCAACATCGAGGCCCGAGGCGATGAGTTCATCAATCACCTCATAGCTCAAAGTATTGACCGCAAGGGCCACAGGGAACTGCATCCGAAAGTTTGGTATCTTGAGTTCTCTCAAGGCACGCAGAAGGTCTATTGTCCGCTTTCTGTTCGCCGTGAAGAGATCGTCCTCCGGCAGGAACATGGTCACTCCGTACTTCTCGTGAAGATGCTTAACTTCGGCGACGACGTTCTCAATAGACTTATAGCGCATGGTAAGTCCATGCACGGTCCGCGAGGAGCAGAAAGTACATTTGAAGGGACAGCCCAGTGAGGTCATGATGTCCGCCGAACGAACCTCACCCTTCTCCGACTTCTTAATGACCATCCGAGTGTTAATGGTGGCGTACTGATCCATCGGGATAAGTTCATAGTCCGGCATGGGATTGACATCCATGTTTTCTAGAGAACGACATTTTTCCAAAGGCTGGGAGAGGTCTGTTTTTCGGGAAACAACGCCCGGAATGTTAACGTCATCAAAGTTTGGATAGAGCCCTAGAAATTCCGTAAGCGCATACTCCCCCTCGCCTCGGAAGATGAAATCAATTTCCGGAAGTGCCAGGAGTTCCTTCGTAAAGTTCGTAGCGTGAAATCCGCCTAGGATGACTTTTGCCCGTGGCCAGAGCTTTTTTAAAAGATGAAGACTTTCCTTGAAGAAATGGTGAGACGATGAAACGAGGACGGAGAAGGCCAGGATCTCAGGCTCCTCTTGGATATGTAGGCGTGCAACGTCTGTGATGAATTGATCGAGAGTTTCAAATTGGTGGATATTCAAAAAATCTACTCGGTAGTCAATGAGTTCGACGCTCCAGTTGGGTTGCTGCTGCTTGATGAAAGACGAGAGGTACATGATCCCCATAGGTAAGCTGATTCCTTCCTGGGAAAGGTTCTGCATACTCGGTGTCTCACGGTTAAGAGTCTTCTCGATCAGGTCAATAGGCAAAGTTAAAGGATTAACGAAAACGATCCGTGGCATAGAGGCTCCTGGTAATCATGACTACTCTCAAGTCTAACCAATGTTTTCCGTATTGCTATGGGATTTTCCAGGAGAATGCTCTATGCGCCACGCAGCACAGTCATATCTTCAGTGCCTGCTAAGGCCTGACACAATTTTAATAGTTCCCCTATCAAAGTACGTTTACTTGCCTTGTTTTGTTTCTTAGCATTGAGCTATGAAAACGATTTTCTTTGTCCTTTGCCTATGGATGGCAACTCCCCATGCTCGCGGGCAACACACTAACACAGACCGATTGGCACAGATTGTGAGCCTCGAGCGCCTGGCCTTCGGCTCATGCAACAAGCAATTCAGAAGGCAGCTAGTTTGGAAAGATCTCATCTCTCAGGCACCAGACCTCTTTCTTTGGGGCGGCGACAACGTCTACGCCAACACGGATAGCGCCCAAGAGATCCTTGCAGCTTACCAACGGCAGAATGCAGTAGAGGATTATCAATTCTTCAAGGCGATGACTCCGATCGTTGGGACCTGGGATGATCATGACTACGGTAATAATAATCAAGATGGAACATATCCGCTTAAACAGCAAAGCCGTGAATATGCCCTCGATTTTCTAGAGGAGCCTCAACTTTCTCCCCGACGACTCAGAGACGGGATCTACACCAGTTACGAATTCGCAAGCTCGGGCAAACTCATTAAGCTCATTTTGTTGGATAATCGGTTTTTCAAAAACCTCGATCCAAACTTTCCCCTTCTTGGTGCAGAACAGTGGAAGTGGCTTCGCGCTCAGGTCCAAGACACTCAGGCAAAGCTCATCCTCGTAGCCTCGGGCCTGTCGATCCTCTCGCCGCAGGTTGCAGGCTCTCAAGAGTGGGCCGACCATACCAAGGAGCGCAGACTCCTCCGAGAGCTTCTCAAAGAGAAGAAAGTTCCTTACCTCTACTTAACGGGGGATAAGCATTTCTCCTCTATCTTCCGGAGTGGTGATGAGGTCGAATTCATGGCAAGCGGGATGACCCATAATACTCAGAAACCTCTTCGCCCTCTCATAAGATCACGTTATCCATCGCCGATATTTGTGAACAATTACGGTATCATTGATTTCAACTGGAAGGACGACAATCCCGAGCTAGTCCTCACTATTCGGACGGCAAGAGGTCAGAACGCGATAGTTAGAAAACTTCTCTGGAATGCGACTCGCTGGAGTCAGCTCTGAGTTGAGCAATAATGGGCACGATGAAGCGACTCTTTTTCACCTTCCTTTTAATTCTGATTTATGGTGGATGCGCATCGCTAGAAAACCCTGAACACCCATCTGGACTCGTTATCATCGAGACTCGGCCAGATAAAGAAACTGCAATGACTAAGCAGAATCTCCTGCATTTGGCCCAGGTCTACGACCTTTCACCCTTTCTATTTACGAAACGAGTCATGATAAGTTCAGAATCAAAAGCAACAGCGAAGCCTATCCTGACTTTAGGGACTGAGGAAGCGGAAGCACCAAAACTACTTCTGGCCAATTTCCTAGGCCTCGAACTTGACTGGTGGCTCTCTACGAAGAAGGAATTGGAGGACGCTGCGCTGGCACAACTCAGGAAAATCTATCCTAAAGTACCACAGGCAGAGGCATTGGCGGCGCATCGAGAGCTCCTGCTCTCTTTTCTAAAAATGAGGGCCCTGGAATTCTACCTCGGAAAAGTTGAAGCGCGATTAGTTATGCAAGAAATCTCCAAAAAGATGAAACCCACCCGGTGGGCAGACACCCAAGTCCTCCGTCAAGATAACAGCGTCCAAAAGGTCGTCGAAACTATAGGGCTCTACCCTCCAGCACTTCGCTAGATTTAAAAACCAACAAAGAAGCCATTATGTTCTTGAGAAAGAAGGCTCAGGAATTTGAACTGTTCACTGCTCTTGTCCTTTAAGAAGTTTGATCCGACGCCTATCGTGCTGATCTGAACTTTTGTCGGATTACTCTCGCGAACCTGCCGCAGGATCTCGTAGATATCATCCTTCTGATTCGAGTTGTGGTAAGTCGGAACGCCATCGGTCAGGAGAACAATGTCTGAGAGTGACTCATAGTTTTTCAGGACGAAGAGAAGTGTATCCCGCGTTGGTGTTCCTCCTGAAGGGTTCAGGGCATAGATGAAATCGAAGGCGTCCATTCGATTGATTCCTTGAAAATCCTTCGTCGTGCCCCACATGCTTCGGAAGGGTGCCCGTTCACCCAGCGGGAATTGGACAATTTCAATCCGAAAAGCAGCAGACAGAGACGTCAATAGCATTTTGAGTCCTGCCTTGACCTGACTCATGCGATCCTCTTCAGTCATCGAGTAAGATGTATCAATAACAAAAACAATATTTTTCCCTTTAAACTTAAATCCCACATCAGCATTCATATCCCCTTCCGGAGTCACTGGCCGTTCTGTAGCAGGAGTTGCCGGCGCTGTCACCACGGCAGTCTGCATCTCGCTAAGCTTGCGCTGAAGCTCTGCAATCGTCGCTCGAGAATCAGAGAGGTCTTTTTTCATAACCTCTGTGACGACATCCGCTTTCATTACGGACTCACGAGCAGTATTTTTAGGGATGGCGACATATAGAATAATCACGGCGCCCAACGCTCCCGAGAGAAGGTCCAGGAATGAGATTGAAAAAAGCTCGATCTGCCGCCGCTTCCTCACTGAACCTCAATCTTGTTGATGAGGTTGTCGATCACGAACTCCTTTAGGTCTGAGTGAAAGCGATCCGTTTCCTCTTGAAGCTTATGAACGAACCACATGATGATGATAGAGAGAACAAGGGCCACAAGGGTTGTATCAAAGGCAACTCCAAGAAGTGACGTGATCCGATCCATGTCTCCGGAGTTCGCGATGATAAGTGCTTGAGAGATACCAATGACCGTTCCGACGAAACCAATCGAGGGGATGACCCAAGTGAGGTAACGAATAATCGACTGATTCCCCTCCGCCTTCTCCTGAGAGACTTCGATCTGGATGCTTACAATATCGATGAGTTCAGAAAGGGACTTCGAAGTATGAAACTTCGTACAGGCCTTCTTTAGAAGGTCACTCAAGATATACTTCTCTTTTTTGTCGATTTCAATGAGCTTAAACTTCAGGGCATTCACATCTTCCGGCATGAAGACAATTTTCTCACCCGTAGGGATCATGTTGAGCTTAAATGCCCGCCGCTCCCGCTCAATATGCCGAAGTTTTTCCGAAACTTCGAAAAACGCCCATAGGAAGGCCAGGTAGGTTAGGGTCTGGATGTAACCCCCGTTTTTAACATCGCCCCCAAAAAGAATAAGAAGCCGGTAGAGGGTTGGGGAGTCGTCGCGGCCAGTTACGGTCAGTAAAACCAGACACATAGCTGTAATCAAGAGTGCGATGCCAGCGGAAATAGTTAAGTTCCTAAGATTTTTCATCCGGTGATTTCCGTGTTATTAAGCTTTAAAATAGTATCGGTAACTCCTGAGAAAAACTAAGGAAGTGTTATGAGAAAAGTGGAGATCCACCCGGATGCAGTAGAGCGGGTCAAACGATTCACCATCAATGATCCGCAGCTCGGCTTCGGCAAGTACGTGGCCCCGATCATGATCCAGGCCATCTTCGACCACGATGAGTGGCAACGCTTCGACCTCCTTCCCTATGGCCCTCTTCAACTTGACCCATGCACTAAAGTGCTCCATTACGGTCAGGAAATCTTCGAAGGCATGAAAGTTTTCAGACACCCGGACGACCGGATCTTCATGTTTCGCCCAGAAATGAACGCTCGCCGCTTTAACCAGTCCGCACGGCGGATGGCGATGCCGGAAATTCCTGAGGAGCTTTTCCTCCAGGCCTGTGAAGTTATTAGTGCTTATTCTAAGCATCTTGTCCCCAAACGCCTCGGGGAATCACTCTATTTAAGACCCTTCATGATCGCTTCCGAGGTCGGAATGGGCATCAAGCCGGCCAAGCAGTTCCTCTTCATCATCGTTGCCAGCCCCTCTGGTGCTTACTTCTCCGGAGACTCGGTCAAAGTTTACATCGAGCGCGACGACATCCGCTGCGCCCCTGGAGGCGTTGGCTTCGCAAAAACTGGCGGTAACTATGCCGCGAGCCTTAATTCCTATGCCAAGACGATGAAGCTAGGCTGTGACCAGACCATGTGGCTTGACTCAGTCGAACACAAGTATGTGGAGGAAATGTCAGGCATGAACTTTTTCGCCGTCATCGACGGCAAGATCGTGACTCCAACGCTGACGGATACCATCCTCGACGGAGTCACTCGGCGCTCCGTCATCGAGATTGCCCGCGGAGAGAGACTTCCTATTGAAGAACGGCGCCTCTCGGTGGATGAGCTCCTTCAAAAAATCAATGACGGGAGCTGCACCGAGGCTTTTGTCTGCGGTACAGCCGCTGTCATCGCGCCGATTGCTTCTTTCATGGATAAAAGTCTTAAAACTCACTCGCTGCGCGAACAAAACGGTAAAGTCAGTATGCAGCTTCGGGAGAAGCTCATCGGGATTCAGGCCGGTCGCGCTGAAGCTCCGGAGGGTTGGCTCTACCCGATCCGGGACCTCCATTTCTAAAGCAAAAACAAGAAAGGCCCCAATTGGGGCCTTTCTTTGGTCAATTCGTCTCTAAATTTATAATGAAGGCAGAAGTTCGAAACACAGAATCGCAATGAAGGTTGGGAATAAGGCACCCTTCAGGAGACCCAACGGAGAAATTCCTTCGGCCCCGAATGAGTCTTTGAGAATTCCATAACCGGCAGGATTGGGTGCGTTTGCGATAACTGTGAGACCACCTCCGGTGACTGCACCGGCGACCAGGAAGTACTTCGCAGATTCGGTGAGTTCAACGAGAGAGCCAAGGTAGGTCAACGCAGCATTGTCTGTGATCCCCGTGAGGGCCGTAGCACCGAAGTAAAGCACCTGGTCAGACAGGCTTGAGATCAGTGGCTGAAGCCACCACTTCTGCTCGGAACCCAGGACGATGAGCCCTGCAAGAAAGAATCCGACCATCAGAGAAGATTTCACCTGAACTTCGTCCTGGAACTGCTTCGTGATTGTTGTGAAGCCAAGGAAGAAGAGGAAAATCCCTAAAAACACCACCATGTGATGGGCCGTGAGAACAACTAGGCCAAGGAAAAGAACGTGCATGAGAGTAATCCACCAAGGAGGGAGAATCTTTTCATTCGTTTCCGCCTGCAGCTTAAAGTCCCCCTGAAGTTCGTTCTTAAACATGAACGAGATCGCGAGAGCACTGATCAAACAAGAGATGGCAGCCTTGTAACCAAAGTTAAAGAACATGTGGCCCATTCCCCAGCCCCATTTACTTGCGACCATCAGAACCGGAGGTGCAGCGAAGTGCGTGAGCGTTCCACCGATAGAGACGTTGACAAACAAAAGACCAATCGTGGCGTACTTGAACTTCGTACTCATGTCTTTAGTGTAAAAGTTCTTAAGCAGGATGATGGCCGTTACCGTCATTGCCGCAGGCTCAGTGATAAAAGAGCCGAGGATGGGCCCCATCACGAGTGCTGTGAAGTAGAAGGCCATCTTCCGCGGTAGCGGGATAAGCTGGGAGATGAAGACAATGATCTTTTCAGCGAGCTTAATCACTGGCCGAGTTCCCGCCATCGCCATGATCACAAAGACGAAACCTGGTTCGGTAAAATTCAATGATTCGAGGTAAGTGACAGGAGCACCAAAGCCGCCTTGGGTCATGATAAAGGCAAGAAAAACCGCAGCCCAGATCCCGAAAACTGCCTCTACCTCTGCCATGAAGTGCCAGAAGTTTTGCCCCATAGAGTCGTGTGGATACTTGTGCGCAATGTGCGCGAACTTACTAACCAGAAACGTGTGGATAATGGCGATAGCAAAGATGGCCGTCGCCGCTATCTGAATGGCAGTCGGATTCATGTATTCCCCTTTTAGATGCTATTACATCAATAGTTTAAGGGGTTTTGGGATTTTAGGTAAAAAAATTAACCGTTTTTACCGATCGAATTGACCGGACAGGCATCCATCTGTTCTTCACACAGAGCGATTTCATCAGGTGTTATCGGTTGCTTTTTAATATAAGCGTTGCCGTTATCGTCTTCGGCATAGAAGCCCGGTGCTCCAGAGTAGCATACGTTACATGCAATACACCCCTCCCCTCCATCATCGTCAGGATCGGTGCAATAAAAAGGACCGGGGATATTTTTAGGATGTTTGTTTTTTGGGTTGGCCATAGATTGTATTCTATGGCCACCGTTCCTTTGTATCAAGCAGCTTAAGCGTATTTTCTCTGCGTCATTTTTGACATTCACCCTTTCGGTTCGTACCTTGGTGAGGGTATTCAACCGAAGGACTGAAGTATGGATCAGAAGATACTGCAGAACGCGACCCGCTGGGGTAGCGACCCCTATTTTAGCGAGACCGACCGAAATGAAATTCGGGCCCTGTTGACAGACGTTGAGCGGAACGAACTCGAGCTGACGGAGCGCTTCTACCGCGATCTGGAGTTTGGCACTGGAGGTCTGCGTGCCCCGATGGGTGTGGGACAGAATCGGATGAACCGCTATAATGTCCGTCGCGCTACTCAGGCGATGGCAAACAACGTTCTAAAGCACTTTGGCGGCGGTAGCGCAGTCATATCTTATGACTCCAGAAACTTCTCTAGAGAGTTCGCGCTCGAGTCCGCTGGGGTTTTCGCCGCAAACGGCATCAAGGCGTACGTCTTTCACTCGCTCACCCCTACACCAATGCTTTCATTTGCCGTCAGATACTACCAGGCCCGTTGTGGAGTGATGATTACCGCATCTCATAATCCCCCAATCTATAATGGCTTCAAGGCCTTCTGGAACGACGGCGCCCAGGTAGTACCACCCGTTGATCAGGAAATCATCAGTGAGTATAACCAGCTCACTGACTGGGGATCAATTAAACACATGGATTTCAACGGTGCGCTCGAATGTGGTCTGGGCCAGTGGACAGACCAGCAAGTAGACGATGCATTCTATGAGGTTATCGAAAACCAGGTGATACAGGACCTAGACCTTTGCCGTAACCATGGCAAAGAACTTTCAATCGTCTATACCGCCCTTCATGGATCGGCCGAAATTCCTTGCTCTGAAGCCGCTCGCCGGCTTGGTTTCTCCTCTTACTATTCGATTCCCTCTCAGGCGAAGCCTGATGGAAATTTCCCCACCGTTAAGTCCCCGAACCCCGAAGACCCCAAGGCACTGGCCTTAGCGATTGACTCTATGCTGAAGTCCAACGCAGACATTGTCTTTGGAACCGATCCAGACGGGGACCGCCTGGGCGTGGTGGTGAACAATCGAGGAGTCCCTGCGATCCTCAATGGAAATCAGATTGGCGCGCTGATGATTTACTATGTTTTTTCAAGCAAGGCGGCCAAAGGAAATCTCCCACCAAACCCGCTAGTCATTAAATCCATCGTGACATCTCCCATTCAGAACGCGATCGTCGAATCCTTCGGAGGAACCGTGCTTGATACGCTCACCGGATTTAAATGGATGGCCGGTCTTCTGCGAGAGCTCGAGGAGAAGAACTCCCCTTTCAATTTCGTTTTCGCTAGCGAAGAATCCTTCGGATACATGCCCCACAAAGAATCCAGGGATAAAGATGGCGTGAGCTCCCTGGCCCTCATGTCCGAAGCGGCCCTCTTTTTTAAGCAGAAAGGTATGACAATCGTCGACGCGCTCGACGAAATCTACACTCGCTTCGGCTTTTTCTACGAATCTCTTGTTGCCCTGGACTTTGAGGGCATCGCTGGTGCCAGAAAGATCCAAAGGATCATGGAACACTTCCGCAACTACCCCGAGCAGAGTTTCGCCGGCGAGGAGATCGTGGTCACAGAGGACTATGCATCGTCAAAATTGATCGATCTCAAAACCGGGATCCAGCGCGATATTGCCCTGCCGAAGAGTAACGTCCTGAGCTTTACTTTCGCTTCCGGAAACCGACTTTTTCTTAGGCCATCGGGAACTGAACCGAAGATTAAGTTCTACACAATGGTCCGAGAGACCCAAGGCGACCTCTCACAGAAAAAGGCTCTGGCCCTGGATCGCGTGAGGCTCATAGAAGACAAGATCCTCGAGATCTGCGAGAAGCTCTAATGGAACATGCGATTGTACTCTTGAGTGGCGGGATGGATTCCCTGGTCTGTGCTGGTGAGGCAATCGCAGCAGGCAACAGGGTATCCATGCTTCATCTAAACTACGGTCAAAAAACCTCTGGTCGCGAGCGGCGTTCATTTGATGACATAGCGGACTTCTACTCTGTGCCTCTAGTCGAAAGGAAGATCATTGATATGACCTTCTTAAAGCAAATTGGCGGAAGCTCCCTTACTGATGATCTGATCGATGTGAAAGATTTCTCGGGAGACTCATCGGTCATCCCAGATTCGTACGTTCCATTCAGAAACTCAATCATCCTTTCTCTGGCGGTCTCCTGGGCCGAAGCCATTGGGGCCGTAAAATTATACATCGGCGCAAACCACGAGGACTCTCCTGGCTATCCCGACTGCCGACCGAGCTACTACCGAGCTTTTAACGAAGTGATCAAGGAAGGAACGAAGGCAGGAAACATCGAAATCCTGACTCCCGTAATAAGCCTTAAGAAGAGACAGATTGTAGAACGCGGCCGCCAACTCAACGTGCCCTTCAATCTAAGCTGGTCATGCTACAAGGATTCCTCCGTGGCCTGCGGAATCTGCGATTCCTGCGTGATAAGAAGGCGCGGCTTCCATGAAGCGGGAATGACTGACCCGATTGACTACCGCTAGATCCGATTTAAACTAAGCTAGAATTCAACGGACACAAGGAGTATGCATGAAATCGATTTTAGCGGTTGCCCTTTGCCTGGTCTCATCGATGGTCTTTTCCCAGACTCAGCAAAATAGCAAAGAGCAGAACTTACAAGAGAAGAAGGCCTTTATCTCACAGATTCTAGACAAACGGATCGCTGCCCTGAATGAGAAGAAGGCATGCGTCTCAACGGCCGCAGATCACACAGCACTCAAGAGGTGTCATGAAGAGCTCAAGAGTGACCGGCAAACGATTCAGCAGGAAATCCAGGCCTATCGGCAGAACAAGAAAGTAGAAAATGAAGGACGCAGAGCGGAGCGGGAACAAAAGAAGGCCGAACGGGCCAAGCAGAAAGCCGAGCGCAAAAACAATTAGTCTCTATCCCGGGGCCCTGTTCACAGCAGGGCCCCGGATTCACTATCCCAGATTATGTCCCTATGATTTTCGCTGAATTTTCTCGAACGCCTTTAAAACCTTCCGAAAATTAACATAATCGTAGCGACCCTGGCAGCGCAATAAATACTCCTCCAAGGACGGTTCCTCCTCGAGAAGAAAGTAGTACGTGAAGTCCGTAGCTATGATGAAGAGCGCCGAAAGGGGTGAAATCTTCTCAGCGCGAAGGCCATGTGGAAAGCCTTCTCCATCCGGCAACTCGTGATGCTGAAATGCAATCGCGTCTGTATCAGGCGGTGCGGATGAAAAGTAGCGTTTGATGAGGTTCGCTCCATCCTTCGAGTGCGAAAGAAAGAGCTTTTGGTCCTCTTCACTTAGTTCATGCTTGATTTTTTCGAATTCCTCTAGGTTTCTTATTCTAAGAAGATCTGGTCTAACAGCGAGCGTGATGTCGCACAGGACGGCCGCGTAGACGAGCTTATCCATCGTCACTTTTGAGATCCACTGAAGCTCCCGCGCCAGAGCGCAAGAAATAAGGCTCACGAGATTGATCTTTAAAGTAAAGAAGGCCATCTGATCTTGCCGTTCCCGAAGAACCTTAAGGTAGCTATCGATTCGGGTTTCACGATCAACATTGCCGCGGATCCGTTCGACCGAAGCCTCGATCGATTCTTTAAATTCCTTATCAACGTGAACCTCTTCGTCGATTCGGAGGAGTTTCTGCTCGAAACGCTTCTCGGCACTTTCGGTCGCTCCTCGAAGCACAAAGCGGAAGTTATTAGCTTTAAGAAATATGTCTATTTGTCTCTGGATTTGCCCTGTCACCCAGTCGGCAGTCTCACGAAGGAGGTAAAGATAATTAATCCCCCGTGCACGGTACTTCTGGATATCGACAATCTCAGTTGTTTCATCCTCGTTGAAGAGTTTTATGAACTTATTATGACCGATCTTTATGAAAAGATTTTTGTTAATTCCATCAAGGATCGAAAGAAATCCAATATCGATGCGGCAGTATGGTTCATCGTTAACATACTGAGAGCCTTCAAATATTAACTTCGCCTCTTGAATCAGGGTAAGAGGAAGAGTTGACTCGTCGAGGAGCATCATGTGCTGATGATCCTTAAGCAGTTCACGGCCCTCCTCTCGAACGACATCAACGAGGATGACAATCTTAACCAGCTTCGAGTGATTCCTGAGATAGCCAATGAAATCTTCAAGAAGGTAAGTATTCGGTGTGTAGTCATACACGATCATGCTAGGGACATGCTCCAAAGTCTTGAGAAACGTCAGTGCACGCTCTTCGGACTCGAGCTCCGTTACATCCGTATGAAGCATAGTCTCGAGCACGAATTTAAGGATCCCTCGCATATAGGGGGAAGATGAGACAACGAGAAAGGGTAGCTTTTTAGTCATAGTCATTAGTAGAGTTGCACGAAGTCACCTTCGGTCACCGACCCACCGGAATGAAGGGTACATACAGCGCCGTCAGGCCCGAAGTAATCGATGACTTCCAGGGTTCCTTTTACCTCACCCTGGGACATACCTATCATAGCACCGGATTCCGGATCGAAGATTTCCTGACCTTCGGTGATAACTTTGAGGATATCTCCTAAATTAACTCCAGAGCTTCGGCCGGCGTTAATGAAAATACGTGTGCCAATAATCTTCGCCACTCGCCCCATCCAGTCAAGACGAGACCCTATCTTGACGATTTGCGGGACAAATTTTCTGACCGCGACGCGCACGGAGTAACGGAGGAGGTCTTGTCGATAGGAAAGATTCTCCTCGGATTCGGCATTGTAAAAACGGAGGTTATCATCTGTGATATTCCCATCCAAAGACTCAGAAAAGAGTTCCTTGTTAGAAAGGACATCGTAAGCTTTAACCTCAACGACAGTTTCGGCCAGAGACTTTACTTTACGGACAAATCCGATCTCATCACTTTTTTGCCGGACTCGTGCTTCGCGGATACGCCCAAAGACAACGATATTCACTCCGGACATCTTCGCTTTTCGCGCTAATTGAGCGAGTTTTATCCCGCCCCCAGCGTAGATTTCTCTAGACGTTCCAAAGGTTGCCTCAGCTTCCGGGTCAAAGAGGAATTCCCGGGACTTCATCACTTCACGTCGAAATTCTTCCGTCGCATTCACCGCCAAATCTTCCCCACCCATGGGTGACTCATTGTAGAACGAGAGGAGAGCAATTTTCTTCTTTATCGGACTGAAATCAGAGACCGAGTTAATCTTGGAGGATTGGGGGATTGGCCCCCGGCGTGTGATAGGAGCGCAAGCGTTTAGTCCAAACGCGGCAATCAGAATGGGAACGAGTCCGAGACGAAGGGAAACCATGTTTCATCCTTGAACAGTTATTCGGCTACGAATTTCACCAGAGGGTGAGCGCCCGTAAGGTCGCTAACAAGCCGATAGCTATAAGATGATCTTAGCGCTTTTAGTCGAGACAATAAATCAGTAAACGATTTTTCCTCGCCCCGGTAGCTGCAATTGAGTCGGGCCTCCCGCTGGTCGAAGGTATCAAGCTTGATATCGAGCTCGATCTCCTTACCCTCTTTCTTGAGTAGCTCGATCAGAGATAGCAGGTCCCCGAGTTGCCGGTGGCCTTGGACAAAAAGCCGGGTCACCCGGCCAGGGCGGTGGGCCTCCCGAATCCGACGCACAACCCGGGTCAGAGGCTCCAGGGCCGATCGGTACATGGCACTAGCGAGAGCGGAGTTCATTGCCTTTTGCTCAAGGCCCCGCCAAGTCTTTGTCTCTCTTTCCAGGGTCAATGATGCTAAAACAGTCTTTGTGTCAGCATCCTGCAGGACGGCGCTGCCGCTCCATTCAAACTCCCACTCGTTTATCCCAGGCCGATGAACAAGTTGCCGAAGTTTGAAGGTGACCCTAAGCCACAGGCCATTCAGAATAGTTTCTGAGACCACCCAGCGCTCGTCCACTGGGCGCTGGAGCCAGCGGGCAAAAACATCCGCGCAAGCCTGATCACAAATCTCAACTCTCCCGAGGTTTTCAGGTGCATTTGCCGTTAGCCATTTTTCCCAGGAATCAGCGAGGGAAGATTGGAAACTGGACTCGTCTTTTACTCCTAGGGCCTCCCAAGAAAAACCCAAAGCTTCTACCTCAGTTACGAGGAAGAGACGCTCAAATTGCTGGTCTACCGGTGTCATCAGACGACGGCCAAAATTCTTGACTGATACAAGATTGAGGGTGAGATTCAGGGAAGCCTTCCATGACGAATCAGGCCCCCTTTCAATACTTTTGAAAGTGTGAGTATCAACCAGCTTGTCCAATCGCGCGTACCTAACCAACTCAAGCAACCGCTCGCCCTCAAGTTCATTAAGAAATGCCTTACGCTGATCCTCTGAAAGGGTTGGAACTTTCTCACGGCCAAAGCGCTCCGCAAGGCGCCTCTCTTTGTAAGCGCTAAAGAACGCCTCAAAGCGCTGAGTCAGCCTTGAATCCAAAACAGTAGGATCGATGCCAAGCTCGACACCCTTCTCCCGGATGAGTCCTGCGACTGCCTCATGCAGGAGAAAGGGCTTCGCCTCTACCTCCGACTCCGCCAACGTAGAGACAACAACGTTTCGCTCGACTACAACTTGGGCCCAGGCAGTCGAAACCATAGAGAGACATAGCAGGAGCAGGAAAAATCTCATGAACGGACTTCCTCGACCTTGCCATCAACGATGAAGGAGACGGCGTTGGCACTCAGGAGCTCGTTGATCTTCGCTGCCATTTGAGGTGAAGGACTTACAAGAAAATTATCGTCCAGAGGCATGCGCGCGCGCCCCTCCGGTGTATCAAAGATAAAGTGAATTGGCACCGAACCCCGATAGGAGAGAAGAATCTGTTTCATCTGTGGGAGCGAGTGAGGATGAAGCTGCTCAAGCGGGACACTGACTCTGACGCTTGTGACTCGGTCCTCAGACTCTTCCTTTAGAAGCATGATCTTCGTTGGGAAAAACTTCTTAACGTCCTCGAGGCTAACGAAACCCGTCATGATCAACGGCTCGTCGGTGGTTAAGAACTGCTGAAACTCAGCAAAAATTTTAGGGAAGAAGAGGCACTCGATCTTGCCGGAGAGATCCTCGAGAGTGACAAAGGCCATTTTGTCGCCTTTCTTTGTGAGGATCACCTTAGACTCTGAGATCATCCCTGCAATCACCACGCTGCGCTTCGACGGATCGTGCTCATCGCCAAGTCGAGGATTAAAACCTTCAGGTTTTGGAACCGTCGGAAGTTCATGGATCTGAGCGAGGTTCATAGACGTAAGCTTTGTGAGGATATCTCTGAACCGCTGGAGAGGATGTCCTGAAACGTAGATCCCTAGGAGCTCTGCCTCCATCGAAAGCTTTTGCTTCTCGTCGAACTCAGCACTAGGGGCGATGTTGAGCTGATCAGTGGGTGATACAGAACCATCATCCATGTCGAAGAGTGAGGTCTGCCCCATGAGCTTTTCTTCTTTCTTCTTTTCAGCAAAAGCGACGATAAACTCCATGTTTTCAAGAAGTGTTTTCCGGTTGAAACTCTCGCAAGCATCGAAGGCCCCAACCTTGATCAGGGACTCAAGGACGCGCTTATTGACACTCTTCAGGTTGACCCGCTCGCAGAAGTCTACAAAACCGATATAGGGACCATTGACCGTGTGTTCGCGGACAATTTCCTCCACAGCACCTTCCCCTACCCCCTTAACGGCACCTAGACCAAAGCGAATTCTTGTTTTCCCGATGACGTTGAAGAGCCAGAGTGACTCGTTAATGTCCGGCGGGAGAATCTCGATGCCAAACTCCTTCGCCTCCTGAATATACGATGTGATCTTATCTTTGTTGTTGATCTCTGTTCCGAGGAGAGCTGCGAAGAACTGGGCCGGGTAGTACTTTTTAAGAAACGCAGTCTGGTAAGCGACTACGGAATACGCGACCGCGTGAGATTTATTAAAGCCATATTCAGCGAACTTTTCCATGAGGTCGAAAAGTGCAATCGCCTTTTGTTCGTCGAACCCACGATCAATCGCCCCTTTACGGAAGATCTCCTTATGCATGGCCATTTCTTCAGCTTTCTTCTTGCCCATCGCCCGTCTGAGCATGTCGGCCTGTCCCAGGGAGTAGCCCGCGACAACACGAGCAATGTTCATCACCTGCTCTTGGTAAACAATAATGCCATAGGTATCCCTAAGAACCGGCTTCAGTTCCTCGAAGGAGTACTGTTCAATTTTACCGTTGATTTTGTTTTTGATCTCAGCAAACTCAAGGTGCATCCCGGAGCCCATAGGACCAGGTCGATAGAGAGCGTTGATCGCCGTAATGTCGTCAATTGAACCAGGCTTAATTCGTTTACACAGATCCTGCATCCCACTCGACTCAAGCTGGAACACACCAACTGTGCGACCATCGGAGATCATTTCGTAGACGCTCTGATCTGTGATGTCGATGTCCTCGATGTCGAAGCCAGGCATGCAATCCCGCTGAATGAACTTAGAGGCGTTGGAGATCACTGTCAGAGTCTTGAGCCCAAGAAAATCAAATTTAACCAGACCAATCTTTTCTGAGAAATCTTTGTCGAACTGAACGACCTGCTCCCCCTTGGCCCCGCGGAAGAGCGGGCAGTAGGTCACGAGCGGCTCGTTCGTAATAATCACGCCGGCCGCATGAATGCCTGCGTGCCTATTGAGGCCCTCGAGACGCTTTGAGATCTGAAGGATGCGCCGAATCTTTGGATCCCCGTCCTCAAGTTCTTTAAGCTTCGGCTCCTTATCGATCGCCTCCTGAAGTTCGATCCCAAGCTCCTCCGGAACCAGCTTCGCTAAGGCATCAGCTTCTGCGTAAGGTAGAGCGAAGACACGGGATACATCACGGAGAACGGCCTTCGCAGAAAGTGTTCCAAAGGTGATGATCTGACCCACACGCTCTTCGCCGTACTTTTTCGTCACATACTCGATGACCTCTTGCCGGCGGTCCTGACAGAAATCGATATCAAAGTCCGGCATGGAAATCCGCTCTGGATTTATGAAGCGCTCAAAGAGAAGGTTATAAGGAATGGGATCGACGTTGGTGATCTTAAGCGCATAGGCAACGATGGAACCAGCCCCGGAACCTCGACCTGGGCCCACAGGGATTCCCTGGGCCTTAGACCACTGAATAAAGTCAGAAACGATCAGAAAGTAGCCCGTAAAACCCATTTGCTTGATGAGATTGATTTCGACTTCAAGACGCTCAACGTATTGAGGCCGAAGCTCCGCCTCCCAGTTAGCTTTTGTCACGAGATGCTTAAAATGTGGGCCGGTAAATCGCTCAGCGAGACCTTCACGCGAAAGTCGTGCAAAATACTCATCCTCGGGCTCTTCGGTGAGAATCTCGAACTTAGGAAGAAGGTAAATCTGTTTCCCCTTCTCATCCTGCCAGCGAAGTTCGAGGTTACAGGCGTCAGCGATCCGAAGAGTGTTATCGCAAGCGTCCGGAGCATAGGCGAAGGCTTCACGCATCTCCTGTGCTGACTTCAAATAAAACTCAGTCGTACTGAGCTTCATCCGCTTTTCATCCTCGAACGTCTTACCAGTCTGAATGCACATGAGGACTTCCTGAGCGGCTGCATCCTCTCGGGTCAAGTAGTGGCAGTCATTCGTCGCTACCAGCGGGATCGCGTGCTCACGGGCAAAAGCAATGATTTTCTTATTGACTTCGACTTGCTCAGGGATCCCATTTTCCTGTATCTCCAAGTAGAAGTCGTCGCGGTAAATCTCTCGAAACTTCATCGCCGCCTGATAGGCACGCTCATCTTGGCCAGTGAAAAGGTTATACCCGACCTCGCCCTTGAGGCATGCAGTGGTCGCGATAAGGCCCTCTGAGTATTCCCGCAAAAGCTCCATGTCCGCCCGGGGCTTATAGTAGAATCCCTCGTGGTAAGCCTTAGAGAGAAGCTTACAAAGATTCTGGTACCCCTTAAGGTTTTTACAGAGAAGGATCAGATGGTGAATCTGGTGCTTGCCTTCCATCTCGTCTTGGGAGTCAAGAGTCTTAAGATTTTTAGGGGCACGGCGGTCATGCCTGGACCCCGGGGTGAAGTAGATCTCTGAGCCTAGGATCGGCTTGATACCAGCTGATATGGCCCTCGTATAAAAATCAATGCCCCCAAACATGTTGCCGTGGTCGGTACAGGCAATGGCTGGCATGCCCAGCTCCTTAGCACGCTTGAATAAGTCACCAAGGCGGATCGCACCGTCCAAAAGCGAGTACTGCGTGTGGAGGTGAAGGTGCGTGAAGCTATCCTTCTGAGTGTTACAAAAGTCACTCCCGAGAAAGGGATTTTTCATATTATTGAGTCCTCAAAATAAACTAAAGTTGGAGACCTTTAGATAACCATTTTTGAGAGCAAAAGACAAAGTTCTGCCTCCTCATTTTAGGCCCTGATAACGCCTCGCAAACTCACTTGTAAATGCATGCTTATCGCGATACGTAATCCTCTATGACAAGGGACAATATCATGCTGACAGGTCACAACCTCGAGCTCGCACATGAGCTGTTAGAAAGTATCAGATTTTTTAACCAACGGGGCTGGTCGCCAGCAACTTCGACGAATTATTCTGTTCGTTCTGAAGACCCACAAAGATACATCATTTCAAGGTCAGGAGTAGATAAAAGCAAGTTTGAACTTTCAGACCTGATCCTCATCGACTCAGAAGGCGCTGTGCTGCCACCGTTCACGCGGCCAGGAGTAAAGGCCTCGGCCGAAACCGAGATTCATACTGCCCTCTATGCTCGCTTTCCTGAAGCGCAGTGCGTACTCCACACACACTCGGTTTTAGGCACTGTCCTCTCCCAAGAGCTGATGACTCAGCGAGAACTCGTCTTCGAGGGTCTTGAGATCCTCAAAGGGCTCGAAGGGAATACAACCCACGAGCACCGGGAAATTCTTCCGATCGTTCCGAACTCTCAGGACATGGCCGATATTCTGCGTTCCATGGAGAACCGTTTCGCCCCTAAGGTTCACGGTTTTCTCATCGCAGGGCACGGTCTTTACACTTGGGGATGCACCGTGGCCGCGGCCCGACGCCACATCGAGACTTTCGAGTTTTTATTTGAGTGCTACGCTACCAAGAGGAGATTCTAATCATGGCGCTTTTGACCCTTCTCGATCCAGAAAGAAAAGATATCCGCGAACCCGCTGAGATTAAGCGGTATATGAACGAGCGAGGAATAATTTTTGAGCAATGGGCAGCGTCCATGCCGTTAAACGACAGCGATTCTCCCGAGACGATCCTTCGTGCCTACGAGCACGAACTCTCACCCTACATGAAGGCCCATGGTTACCAGAGCGCTGACGTCATCAGCGTTCACAAAGACACACCGAACATCGAGGCGATCCGCTCAAAGTTTCTCGCTGAGCATACCCATTCCGAAGACGAGGTGAGATTCTTCGTCGATGGAGAGGGCCAGTTCTTCTTCCATCTCGCCGACCGGAGTGAAGTCTTCAAGCTCCTTTGCGAAAAGGGTGATTTCATCTCCGTGCCGAAGGGAGTTCGGCATTGGTTCGATCTCGCCCCGAAGTACCATGTTAAAGCGATCCGTGTTTTCCAGTCACCGGACGGATGGGTCGCAAGCTATACCCAAAGTGGAAAAGAGAAAGCGTACAACTTATGATCAAGCTCTACCTCTTCGATATCGAAGGGACTACCACAGACATAAACTTCGTTCACAAAGTCCTCTTCCCCTATTCGAAGATACATCTGCCTGAGTTCGTCCAACATCACCAACACGAGAAGGCCATCACAGAAGCGATCAAGGACGTGCAAGCGACTGTCCTCAAAGAGGAAGGGCGCAGTATCGATGTCGGAGGCGCGGTAGAGAAACTCCTCCAATGGATCGCAGAGGACCGAAAGCATGGTGCTCTCAAAGAGATCCAGGGCCACATCTGGGACCTTGGCTATTCTAAGAACGACTTCAAGGGCCACGTCTACCCTGACGTCGGTCCTTCTTTTATGCGAATCCTCGATGCCGGGGGCAAGATCGGAATTTATTCTTCTGGGTCAGTCCACGCGCAAAAACTTATCTTCGGCTACTCCACCGCGGGAGACCTTACGCCGATGATAGACCACTACTTCGACACAAAAATTGGTGGCAAACGCGATCGTACCTCCTATGCCAATATCTGCAATACTACTCATCTCGCCCCAGAAGAGATTCGCTTCTTTTCTGATATTCCAGAGGAGCTAGAGGCCGCCCAAAGCGCAGGCATGGCCGTGACCCATGTCGTGAGGCCAGGGACGAAAGTTTCCAATTTTCCAATGATTGCGGATTTCAACGGGCTCCCTGAAACTTAAACTCTGAGAAGGCCGGAGTAAAATTCGGGCGAGTTGCGCTTCCTACTTTTTACGTAAGTCCGCGCAGGTCGTATCGACGCTCACGCAGGAGCGACTAAAGATTAGCGCTGTCCCCCAGGTCTCTACCATCTCGGATCTCAGGAGATAGTCGTGGCCCGGGCAGAGGCTTCGAACAAGCATCGGGATCGCCTGATTCTTCTCTTTTTCTGAGTTGGAAAAAAAGAGCCATTGATTAAAGCACGCGTTCAGCGTGTCCTTTTTTCCGCCCACAGGAACAACCTGCATCATAGTGGTGGGTCTCTCGTAGACTTCTTTATTAAAGTCCACCTTCCGAATGAGATCGTAGTCGGCGAACTTTCTGGTACATGAGATGACTAGAAGAACGATGATCAGTGCTTTCATAGGCGGAAGATTTATCATAATGGGACATGAGTGACGAAGAAAAACTGCTGCAAGTCCTCCCCATTTTTAACAACCTAATCTTCTTTGCTCTGCTTCCTGAGGAAAATTGTTTAACAAGCGTTACGCGATTAGGTAGCATTCATGGATCGTTAATTGAAGAAAAGGCTTTTCTATGATCGGACTCATCGGACTCATCGTTTCCCTTTTAGCACTCATGTACTTCGCCTACCGAGGCGTCAACGTGTTGGTGCTTGCTCCCTTATGTGCCACTCTCGCCGTACTGTTCCAACCCGAACTCTATGACTCGGCGACCCAGGGAATGACCTTGGCCTTCTATACGCAGGTCTTCATGGGCGCTCTCGGCAAGTACGTTATTCAGTACTTCCCGGTGTTTTTATTAGGAGCGATTTTTGGGAAACTGATGAACGACTCGAAGGCTGCGGAAGTCATCGGCGAAACCATCTCGAGCAAGGTCGGCCCAAAGCACGCGATCCTCGCGACTGTACTTGCCTGCGCGATTTTGACCTATGGCGGTGTCTCTTTGTTCGTCGTTGCATTCTGCGTCTATCCCATCAGCGTTTCGCTTTTTGCTCAGGCCGGAATCCATAAAAAGTTTATCCCTGGGGCAATCGCCATTGGGTCATTTACTTTCACCATGACCGCCCTACCCGGAACTCCCGCCATCCAAAACGCAATCCCAATGCCTTATTTCGGTACAACATCGTTTGCGGCCCCAGGCCTTGGGATCATCGCGGGTCTTATTATGTTCGGCCTCGGGATGCTCTGGATGAACTGGCATGCCGGTAAATCACGGGCCCCGATTACAGAAGCAGTCAATAAGACCACAACCGAAGATAGGCCATCGTTCCTCCTCGCCATTTCGCCACTCCTTATCGTGATCGTAGCGAATTATCTTCTCTCTCAGGTTTTCATTCCCACTTGGGAGGCGGGCTTCCTGTCGGGGACGAAGTTTGGTGGTGTCGAACTCAAAGCAGTCAAGGGACTCTGGGCGATCATCCTCTCTCTCACTCTTGCCATCGGCTTTATTCTCTTGGCCCTGCGCCGGCATAACCTCAAAGCCGTTGACTCTATCAATAACGGCACCATGGGCTCACTGCTTCCGATCTTTAACACCTCATCAGAGGTTGGCTATGGTGCGGTCATCGCATCCCTCGCCTCATTTGCGGTCTTAAAAGAATCAGTCATGAGTATCTCGCCTGGTAATCCACTCATCTCCGAGGCCATCGCCATCAACGCCTTGGCCGGTATCACCGGCTCTGCCTCAGGGGGCATGAGCATCGGTCTCGAGGTCCTGGGTGCTCGCTACCTCGAACTCGCCACCCAGCTCAACATCAGTCCTGACCTCCTCCACCGGGTGGCAACCCTAAGCTCTGGTGGCTTCGATACGCTTCCCCACAATGGGGCAGTTATCAGCCTGCTCACGATCTGTGGCCTCACTCATAAGGACTCCTACCTCGACATCTTCGTCACTGCATGCGCAATTCCAGTTGTCGCGACGATTGTGGTGATCGTTCTTGGTTCCGTCTTTGGTTCTTTCTAGATCTAAAAAAAGGGGACCCTATGGGTCCCCTGATTCAATTGAAAATCTAAATTTTGTCTAGTGCCCCATGCCCCATCCACCGGTCATGCTAAAAGCTTCACCGGTGATCGTAGACGCCGAATCAGAGACAAAGAAGCGAACCATGTCGGCCACCTGCTGAGTGGAAGTGAACTTCTTGATGTAGGCCGGCTTGAGCATGATCTCTGTCGCAACCTTCTCTTCTGACATGTTATTAAGCTCTGCCTGCTTTGTGAGCTGCGCGCGCATAAGTGGGGTATCAACAAATCCTGGGCAGATGGAGTTAACAGTAATGTTGTGCTCAGCGAGTTCAATCGCCATAACTTTAGAAAGACCCAGAACTCCGTGCTTAGCTGAGACGTAAGCGGCTTTGAATGGGCTTGCGACCTTACCATGAATGCTGGAAACGTTAATGATGCGTCCCCAACCATTCTTCTTCATCGCTGGGATAACAGTCTTAGAACAAAGGAACGTGCCCGTGAGCATGATTGAGATGAGCTGGTTCCACTTATCTAAAGGAAACTCGTCAACCGGTGCCATGAACTGAAGGCCACAGTTGTTGACGAGGATGGAGGGAGCACCGTAAAGCTCAACCGTTTTATTGAAGGCGGCCTGCACGATAGCCTCGGAGGTCACGTCGCATTCGACGAAGGGAATGTCCTCAGCAGGAGCTTTAAGGTCCCAGGAAATGGCCTTAAATCCTTGCGCCTGTAGGTCTTTCACGATGGCCAGACCGATGCCGCTCGAGCCGCCGGTTACGATTGCTACTTTAGTCATTCTTCGACTCCTTGTGAGGTTTACGAAGAGATATCATTTTTTATCGGAGTCTTCCAGTCCCTAAGCCTACTCCCACTCGATTGTTCCGGGCGGCTTTGAGGTACAATCGTAGACTACGCGGGTGACACCTTTGACCTCGTTGCAGATCCGCGAAGAAGTACGATTTAAGAATGACCAAGGGACTTCCGTCACGCTCGCTGTCATACCATCCTGGGAGTTCACCATGCGGATCGCAATCACTTCCTCATAGACCCGCCCGTCTCCTTTCACTCCAACCGTCTTTACCGGAAGAAGAACAGTAAAGGCCTGCCATGTACTGTCGTAGAGTTTGTGCTCTTTGAGTTCCTCGAAGAGGATCTGATCGGATTCCTGGACCTTACGGATTGCATCGCGACTCAGTTCTCCGAGAACGCGCACTCCAATGCCAGGCCCCGGAAATGGATGACGGTAGACCCATTCGCGCTTTAATCCCAGTTCGAGACCCATCGCTCGGACCTCGTCCTTAAACAGGAAACGCAAGGGCTCGAGGAGCTTCAGGTGCATCCTTTCAGGAAGTCCCCCAACGTTATGATGAGATTTAATAGTGACAGATTTTCCACCCTTTTTATGGGGAGAAATCGACTCAATGACGTCGGGATAAAGGGTCCCCTGGAGAAGGTAGTCAAACTTGATCCCGCGTGAGCGCTCGAACTCGTGGACCTTCTGCTCGAAGACATCGATAAAAGTTTTACCGATGATCTTCCGCTTGGCCTCAGGATCCTTGTGACCCTGAAGAGCGCTCAGGAAAAGCTCGCTTGCGTCGAGGATTTCAATGTTTAGGGATGTGCGCTCCTGGAGCAGCTTTATGTGGTGATAGTCTTGTGGCCGCAAGAGACCATTGTCGACGAAAAAGCAGTAGAGATCACTGCTGATTGCCCGCTGAGTCAGAGTCGCTGCCACGAGAGAGTCAACTCCTCCGGAAAAAGCACAAAGGACTTTCGAGCCCTTCACCGCCATCACCTCTTCAAGGGAGCTTTCCAGCATGGTCTTCGATGACCAATCCTGCTTAAGGGCAGCAACGTCGTTTAAGAAAAAAGACAGGACGTCTTTGCCGTAAACGGTATGATGAACTTCTGGATGGAACTGAAGTCCGAGGATGGGCCTTGAATCGTGCCTGATTCCCGCAGCAAGTCCATTTTCACTCTGAAAGATTAAAGAGAAGTCTTTCGGAAGCTTCGAGACATGGTCCGAGTGGCTCATCCAGACGTCAGATTCCGCGGGTAGTCCAGGAACCTTGAATCCAGTCAGGCAACGGAGTTTAGCGAGTCCGTACTCACCCTGAACACCCTTCTCAACCTTTCCTCCGAAAAACTGGGACATAACCTGCATACCGTAGCAGATACCGAGGATAGGCAAACTGGGATTTATGAAAAAAGGTGCATAGTCCGTCGTGTCTTCGAAGACACTCTGTGGCCCACCTGAAAGGACAAGTGCTCGAGGTTGAGTGGTTTTGAGACGCTCAACACCTTCCTCTACAGTGATAATCTCGGAAGTGACTCCGAGTTCCCGGAATTTCCGAGTGATGAGCTGAGTATACTGAGAACCAAAATCGACGATCCAGACGGAGCTTTTCATAGTATTAAACCTGTCGGTAGTTGGGGGCTTCTTTCGTAATGATCACATCGTGGGGATGGGACTCTTTGAGGGAGGCAGCGGTAATTTTAATGAACCTGGCCCGCTCGCGCAGGGACGACATATCAGGAGCGCCGACGTAACCCATGCCAGAGCGCAGGCCTCCCAACAAATGGAAGAGGTTGTTAGCCAGAGAGCCGCGGTACGGAACCTGACCTTCGATGCCTTCCGGCACCAACTTGGAAGCTTCCTCCACGGCACCCTGCCCATAGCGGTCCTTGGACCCCTTCTCCATGGCGCCAAGAGAACCCATACCTCGGTACATTTTGTAAGCACGGCCCTGATAGAGAACCATCTCCCCAGGCGCTTCATCGGTTCCCGCAAACAGAGATCCGATCATGACGGAAGAGGCACCGCCAGCGAGGGCCTTGACAATATCTCCAGAGAACTTAATACCTCCATCAGCGATGAACGGAATGTCCGCCTTCTCGCAGACCGGGCGGCAGTCAAAGATTGCCTGCATTTGAGGCATGCCAATTCCCGCGATGACACGTGTGGTGCAAATCGAGCCTGGACCGATTCCCACCTTAATTCCGTCAACACCTGCTGCGATGAGGTCTTCACAGGCCTTTGCCGTGGCCACATTGCCTGCTACAACGTCTACAGTTGAGGTCATCTTCTTGATGGTCTTGACCATCTCGATCACTCCTCGTGAGTGCCCATGGGCGGTGTCAATAACGATGGCATCGACGCCTGCGGCGATAAGGGCTTCGACCCGCTTAAGCTCCTTATCAGAGACGCCGCAGGCCGCAGCAACACGCAGGCGACCATACTGATCCTTATTCGAGTTTGGATAGGCAATTGTCTTTTCAATGTCCTTGATCGTGATAAGGCCCCGAAGCTTGCCCTCTGAATTAACCACAGGGAGCTTCTCCACCCGGTGGTGCTGAAGAATCTCCTTGGCATGAGCGAAGCTCGTTCCCTCAGGCGCCGTCACTAGCTTTTCAGTCGTCATAACGTCACGGACTTTCTTCGTCAGATCCGTTACAAACCGCAGGTCACGGTTGGTGATGATCCCTACGAGACGAGATTCCTGGTCAACCACAGGGAAACCCGAGATCTTATATTTTTTCATCAGCTCAAAGAGATCCGAAATTCTCTGGTCCGGTGTGACCGTGAATGGATTAAGAATCATGCCTGACTCGTACTTCTTCACTTTCTCGACTTCAAATGCCTGTTCTTCGGGAGTCATGTTCTTGTGGATCACTCCAACCCCACCCTCTTGCGCCATCACAATGGCGGTCCCCGACTCCGTGACCGTGTCCATAGCACTTGATGCGATCGGGATGTTCATGGGAATGTTTCGGGAGAAG
>JAIYDC010000143.1 GCA_027487685.1 Pseudomonadota bacterium
GCGGGGAGTGGCCCAGGGACGTCGTAAGCACTTCCCGCAAATTTTTCCCGGTACTTTAAGTGCATCTGGAGCTCGTGCTCGTAGTCGGCTTCCTTGATGAGGACCTCTTGGACCTCGGCCAGGAGTGGTGAAAGGTCAGTGTTCCTTTTCCCTTGCAGGAAAGAGGCCTGCTTCAGAATGAGTTCGAGGAGGCGCAGGTCTGATGGAATAGACTCCGCGACCCCAGGGTACTGAACCTTGATCACCACATTCCGGCCCGCGAGCCTCGCTCTGTGAACTTGCCCAATGCTTGCGGCAGCGATGGGTTTTTCGGAGATTTCCTCGAAGTCCTGAAAGCGGTCACCAAGTTCCCGCCGCAGGATGGCCTCGATCTTATCAAAGGGCAGAAAGGTCGCTTCAGCATGAAGTTGACCCAGCACTTTGACGATCTCTGGGGGAAGGTAGTCACCCAGATCAAGGGAAAGAAGCTGGCCCAGTTTCATACTGGCACCTTTGAGTTGAGACAGGGTCTTAACCACATCCTGTGCCAATTGGACCTTAGAGCGCAGTTTTTCAGATTCGTCTTCCCAGGTTTTAAGTCTGGATGAGACTTCTTCGAAGGCGATCTTCGAAGCAACACCCAGGAGTTTGGTTCCACGGCCAAAAAGTGAAGTAGGAATTTTACTCAATGTGTCCTCCAGGATCCCCATTATCTATCCAAGTCTCTGATAAAACACCATAGACGGACCCCTTTCTTTTTTACCGGCCGTCTAGGTGTGTTTAAGATGCGGTGCTATAGTCGATTAACTTATAAGGAACCATGTATGCGTTTCTCTCTATTTGGCCTCATCGTTGGTGTTGTGTCGCTTCCTCTTCTGGCGGCCAATCCTGTCTCGTTCACCAACGACCGAGAGGGGGAGAGCTTTTATTCTTCAAGAAGCGATCGGCGCGCCGAATCCCGAGCTCTTCGCCAGGCCCATGAAACCTACCTTAACGATGCCTTCGCAGAAACTCTTCGGGGTCTTGAACCCTCTAAATTATGCTCTTTTGACCTTAACGCTGCTCTTCTGGCGAACCTAAAAAAGGCCAAGCCGGACTTCTCCGAGCTTAACGGTGCGATCATCTACCTCCGGGGCAAAAACCAGTTTGACGATACCGTGACAAAGCTTCTCCTTGAGGCGAACTCCATAGCTACCAGTAGCTCTTCCTTCAAAGATCCAGACATGCTCATCCAGCCCCATGCCCGTGCGATGGAGGAGGGGCTGAAGATTCTTGCCAATTTCGGGACAAAATCCCGCGGTCAGTGCTTCGACGATGCGTACCGGGCCCTCTACGGAGATATTCTTAAGTTTGACCGTCATCTAACTTCTAACCATATCGAAGCGATCTTCCATCAGGCCCAGGCCCAGCGAATCATATCTCCTGAGATCTACGCCAGACTAGAGAAGGCTCGAGTCAACGAACTCGAGACCAGAAGTCTGACCCTCAGGACATACTACCGGAAAATTCAGTCCCTTCGGACTCAGTTCCCTCTGCGGGATAGGTCTGAGCGGAGCTCTTTTGTGACCAAGAAACTCGATAGGATCAGACTTAGCCGTCGCCAGCGGCTGATGGAGAGTTATACCGACATCCAGATCATTCTCATGGCCGACATTATCAAAAAACTTCGGTCACGGATTGAATCCCCAAGAGCGGAGATCCTTATTTTCAATCAGCAGAATCAAGTCGAGACCATACCACTTGAGCCGATGGAGCGCTTCCGACTTGCGGTGAAACTCTTAAGAAAAGAAATGTCTCTTCTCCCCCTTAATACTTTTTTTCAGGGGAGAAGCCCTGAGTATATTGACCTTATGACTGCGGCCTTCGAGACCGGCGTTATTGCCGGAAGCGAACTTGACGAATTAGCGGGCCTAGAAGAGATCTGGAACCCAAAGAAAACATTCTGGGAAAAGGCGCAGGTCTGGGTCAGATTATTTGGGACAGTCGCGTCCATCGCATTACCTCCTCCCTATGGTTTTATCCCGGCCCTCGCCATCGTCGTGATTGAGATGACAGTCGGTAAAAAAGACGAGCCTAACGCCAACGATCCAACGGTGCTATTCTAATGAAAAATTTAATTCTCCTGACACTTTTTCTTCCTTTAACCGCATTTGCTCAGGTGACTGCGCGAACCTTCGAGGCCCTCGTGCGGAACGACTCCGAGCGCCCCGAGATCCGGGAAGTCGTATTGCCTGACCTCGTGTCAAACGACAGCTTTGACGGAGAGCACTTTAAGATCGTGAAGGGGAAATCAGATGAGGCGATAAAGTTCGATGCTGGGCCAGAACTCGTCTTCCGTGCCGCCACTTCTTACTATCACCTCACAGTCGCGCGAGATTATTTTGTGAACAAAATGAAGTCGGCGCACGCGGCCGGTCTTCCCAAGATGGTTATTCGCATCGAGCACACGAATCAATTTTCTGAGCTAGGGCATTTTGCGAACGATAACCTCGAGCCCCAGTTCAATAACGCCCTCACCATTCCTGCCGGGCAGGGCCTCGCGTCCCGCGGTGTTAAACCCTGGGATCTTGAGATCTGGTTCCGTCCTGCCAAACGAATTCATCTTCGTGATCTTCGTACCAACAATCTAGGCAATCAGGAATTCACAATTCTGATGTCCGGTTTCCGTAACCAGATCCACATGCAATCACTTCAGCGCTTCCTCTCAACTGCGGTTCAGGCGCTGACCGTCGAAGGCGCTGCGAGTCCGTTTTCAACTGAGGCCCTTATCCGCACAGTGGGGGCCAGTATCATTATGGAGCTTGGTTTTCAGTTCATCGAACCCATCTCGAAAGTCTTTTCGCGCAAGTGGTATTGGTTGGACACAGCAGTAGTCCCAGAAATTATTTATCACGAATACGCCCATGCGGCCCTTTCGGATCACCTCGAACTTTCCCATTCAACGGCGATCATTGAGGGAATGGCGGATTTCTTCGCGGGCCAGATCGCCAACTCCCCGAAGCTTGCGATGCATATCAAAAAGTACAACACTTATAACGGGAAGAACGCCAAGCGCAAGCAGGACTACATGATCCAGTTTGAGATGGGTGAGTATGCTAACACGGACTTCGTCTTCGGACTTCTCTGGGAGCTCAAGAAGATAGTGGGTGAGGATAAGGGAGCAGAATTTATGTTCGAGCTTCGGAAGAAAATAAACACCAACTCAGGCATTCGTGGTCAATTGATTGAGGGCATCCTTCAGACTTGTGACGTGGAGTGTGCTAGCCCATTCACGGATAAGATTCGGATCCTTAGAGCTCTCAACCTTCGGGGTATTTGAGGTGTCAAAATGGCCCCGAATTATTTCCAGGGTTCCCTCATAAAGCTTTACTGAGAGAAAAAATCTAACGTACAGAGGTTCCTGAAAGACCCTAAAACTCAGGAGGCCCTCGTGTTTAAGAAACTCACTACCTTTATGTTGGCGCTTGCTATCTTCACTGTACAGGCCCAGGCGGCCGCACCGGAAGGCCTGAAGGCCGCTTTCGATGAATTAACCTATACCCTATCTGTCGACTGGGATCAGCGGGATGCTGCGGTCTACGAGCGTGAAATGAAGGCCTTTCTGGCCACCGTAATGGATCTCCAGCGTGCTGGTCTTACGAACGACGAAATGATCGCCTTTGCCTCTACAAAGGTCCGTGACGCCCGAATCGCCCGTGACCTTCAGACGGCTTTTTCGATGATCACGATCAATAAGATGTCTACCGAGGAAGCCTCTAAGTATATGCTTGAGGCCCTGAGACGCTCAAGTGCTAGCGGCGCTGCCTGGACTGGCGATGCTGTCCGCAATCTCGGGGTGAGCCTCCTTATCGTCGCAATAGCCGTTGGAGTGGTCCTGGCGGTCTCTTCTGGCAGCGGTGGGAAAAATACTGGAAACTCCACGGGCACATCCCCATCTCCGGTTGAGGGCCAGCTAACTTGTTCTGATAACTGTGCTTATGTTCCTTCGTCGACTTGTTTTGACTACAACACCCACTCTTTCGGATTCTGCAACCAGTTGGTGTGTACGCCTATTTGTTACTAAGGTTGGCCATATGCTCTTAAAAATAATATCTCTCCTCATCTCTCTCTCGCTCTTTTCGGCGAGTGCCAGTGCTTCAACGCACCAAGGCCTTAAAACTGCATTTGACGAAATGTCCTATGCCCTCACAGTGGAATGGGATCAGCAAGATCCCGAGTTCTACGAGGTAGCGATGAGTACGTTCCGGACCAAGATCCGCCAACTTCAGCAGCAGGGCGTCTCGAACGGCGAGCTCCTTGCGTTCGCCCGGTCCGAGGTCAAAGACGAGCGCGTCGCCCGCGACCTCGACACGGCCTTCTCTGTCGTCACCGTTAACAAGCTCTCTCCTGATGAGGCTACGAAATACGTCGTCGACACCATAAAGCGCTCCTACAGTAAGGGCGCCAATTGGACCGGCGACCCAACGATCACCTTCTTGGTTGGTGCGATCATCATTGCGATCGTCCTTGGTCTCGTGCTTACCAACGGTGGTGGCGGGGACGGCGGCACGAGCACCAACGCGGGCAGCGGCTCGGGCACCGGCACGGGGACTCCGGCGTGCACGTACTCGTACCAGTGTACAACCGGCTACGGGTACACTTACAGTTACAACTGCATGTTCCGCGATTGGGACGCCCCGCTCTACGGCTACGAGTGGTGCTACCGCCAGACCTGCGACAACGTCTGCCTCTAAAAGTTTTGTTACGGAGGATCCTTTTGGATCCTCCGTTCTATCTTACCTCACTTTGAATTCAGGCCAAGCCTAACCATTACCCTGCATTTTTTAGTCATCATTTGATTACGACTTTACCACCCATTTTGATCTGAACTACAACCCCTCCTATTAAACACACGCCACAGGAGGCATTTGTGATCAGAAAACTCATCACCCTGATGATGGTCTTATCCATTTTTACAGTTCAGGCCCATGCTTCAACTCACAACGGTCTTAAGGCCGCTGTCGACGAGATGACCTTCGCTTTGACTGTTGAGTGGGACCAAAAGGACCCAGAGTTCTACGAGGCGACCATGAACGTTTTTCGCTTAAGAGTGGCAGAGCTTCAGCGCCAGGGACTGACGCATACCCAGCTTCTCGACCTCGCCAAGGCCCAAGTCAAGGACGCACGCTTTGCCCGTGACCTCGACACTGCCTTTTCGGTCATCACCGTGAACCGCCTATCCGAAGAGGAGGCCATGAACCACGTATTAGCAACGATGAAGCGCTCTTACGGAAAGGGTGCCAATTGGACTGGTGATCCAACGATCGCTCTTTTGATAGGATTTGTTATCGTAGCGGTCATAGCCGGTCTAATCCTTGCCAATATCGGTGGGAAAAAAGAGGATAAGCCTAGCACTCCAGGGACCGATACCCCTGCCGCAGACCCGACTCCTCAGCCCGTGGATATCTGCTCATCATATATTGGCTATACTGCTTTCTACAATTGTACTTCTGGGGACCCGGCCACTGGAGTCTACCAGTATTGCCTCCAGCGGACTTGCGTAGACCCTTCCACCATCTCTTATGACTATGGCGGAGGCGGTAACTAAAACTTACTCTTTGATGGGCCCTGAATTGGGCCCATCCTTACTTCCAGCTGCTCTATCTTAAGTTCAACTTAAGTGCCATTTTGACCCTGAAATTTTTAGTGGGCCCACTTTTTCGCCTTTACCCAAATTCCGACCTGGGCTAAAACCTCTCCGAACCAACTTACGCCACAGGAGGCATTTGTGATCAGAAAACTCATCACCCTGATGATGGTCGTCGCCATCTTCACCGTTCAGGCCCACGCTTCAACCCATAACGGTCTTAAGGCCGCTTTTGATGAAATGAACTATGCCCTTACGGTTGATTGGGATCAGCAAGACCGTTCTTTCTATGAGTCACAACTCAAGAAGTTCACAGGCACTGTCCGGGAACTCCAGAAACAGGGTCTCACTAATGATCAGATGATCTCCTTTGCTAAAACACAGGTTAAGGACGCTCGCATCGCTCGAGATCTCGAGACTGCGTTTTCGATGATCACCATCAACAAGATGTCTTCTGAAGAAGCTTCTATGTATATGGTCGACTCTATGAAGCGCGCCTACTCAAATGGTGCATCCTGGAACGGTGATGTTCTCGTCTATCTCGCTGTTGGTCTTCTCATCGTAGCTCTCGCTGTTGGACTTGCAGCTGCCGGCGGCGGTAGCGGTACTGCTTCAACACCTAGAACAACGACTAATCCTGGTTATACTTCATGTTATAACGATTGCTACTACTACTCTTACAGCTGTGGTTTTGATTACTATGGCTACCCACTTTACTGCCAGGCCTATACTTGCGATTATGTCTGCTACTAATCGATAGGATACGATTTTTTAATGAAAGGGGACCTCTAGAGGTCCCCTTTCTTTTTTCTAAGCAAAGTTGAGCTAAGTTCCTCGTGATGATGTCGACCAAGGAAGACCACTTTTAAGCCGGGATTGAACTTGAGGGCTTGCTCCAGAGCGGCCAGTGCCTTGCGATCGTCTTCTAGGCGCGAGACAACGTAGATACAATCGAGGACACGTAGCAGATCCTCGTGGCGGCGCCACTGAGGAAGGTTTTGGAAGCTGTCGAAGCCGAGGAGAAGGGATAGCCTCTTCTCAGGAAATGAATGATGAAGCCGCTCGATCCAGTCCACTGTTGGGTTCTTCTCGCTCATAAGGAGAAAACTTGGAACCAGGAACTGCTGGGGATGGAACTTAGCTCGGTTGCTTATTTCTAGGATCTTCGCCACCGGATTTCGAATGCTGCTGGCCTTCAGTGGGTTTTGATCGGGGAGAATAAAGCACACCTTGTTTGATGGGAGAAGCTCAAGGCAGGCCTGATGCCCTGAGTGCCAGGGATCGAAGGTTCCTCCGTAGAAGACCCATTCATCTGCATCGGCAGGGAAAATGATTTCTGGGCAATGGGCACGAAGCTTTTCATATTCAAGCGAGACTGGGTAGCGTGCAGCGATAAGCTCGATCAAAGCCTCGGCATCCGGCGGAGCAAGATCTGGCAAGAGGGAAGTCCAGAGCATGGTGAAGTCACCATTCTCACTGACCGCATACTCCAGCTTATCCTTCCAAATGAAACAGTCCCTAAGTACTTCATTGGTGAAGGCCATCCGGACCTTAAGACTAGGCCCTTTGGTATAAAATACCAGCCGGAGGGTACTCACCCTAGTGTCACCGGAAGGGAGCGCCCGAAGCGAATTCCACTTAAGTCAAGGTCACCCTGATAGGCCAGAACTTCGACACCTGCGAGTTGCGCCTCCTCTAAAAGGGAGGCATAGGTCGGGTCGATGGCCCGGGCCGGTTGAACTGAGTGAACGTCCTGGCGTTGAACGATATACAGGAGGACTGCGCGGAACCCTTGCTTTTTGAGTGCTATCAGTTCCCGCACATGCTTCTGAGCTCGCTCGGAGACGGCATCAGGAAATTGGGCCACACCGTTTAGTTTGAGGGTGACACTCTTGACTTCGACGTAGGCCGGAGGAAGAGAGAGGTGAGACTCCATATAAAAGTCTATCCGGGAGTCGCCCACTTTCTTTTCGGGAGTGATCTTTGCGTACCCCAGGAGTTCAGGGATGAGACCTCGGTCGATCCATTGACGGGCCAGCTTGTTGGCGTTGGCCGTATTCACGCCGATCCAGGTCTCACCATTGTGAGTTAACTCGAGGGTGTATGGCATTTTTCTGGTAGGATTCTTGGAGCGTGAGACTGCGCACTGCCACTCTGGGGCCCAGCAGCCCGTCATGCTTCCCGTGTTGGGAACATGGACGGTGAGAGTTTCCGCTCCTAGCCGCACATCGGCCAGGAATCGTTTGTAGCGCTTGATGAGGACGGCTTCCGTTAGGGGCGTTTCCCACTGCAATTCTATTCTCCTGAGTAATAGAACTCTAGTTGGGTGTCCCTACTTTGTAAATGCTGCTTGAGCTGGCCTTCCTGGATCCTGGTGAGGTTCTTGGTGAAGACTGTAAGGCGATTTCCTGAGGCCCTCCGGGCCTTGCGTGCATAGAAACAGTCTTCGATAGGCTCGACGATGCCGATAAGCTTGCCCTCTGTTGTTCTGACGACAGTCAGGCAAAGTGATGGCCTTCCGGTGTAATCTTCCACCGGATACTCGGCGGAGATGATATCGACGCTTACCTGAGAGAAACCGCTGAAAGAGAAGAGGCAGAAAAGAAGAATGACGATGTTTTTCATATGCACAACCTTTGAAGTTGTAGGAGTTTTAGGCCCTGCCCAAGCATATGGAAAGTAGAGAAGAAGGATCTTACCCATCTAAAAAAGAGATGCCTCCCCGTAGGAAGGCATCGTTCTTATGTCGTCATGAGAGCCTTGGACTTAAAACTCAACCTCTAGCATCTCGATGAGAATCGGGGCGGCAGATTCCAGGCGAAGTTCCTGAGCGATCATCGGTCGGCGGAGTCCGACTGTTACCCGGACACTGTTAGGGCCCACGAAAACGACTCCCTGCTGTTCACCATTTAGGGAAAGGAGCGAGAGCTGTGCCTGGGCCTGACGAAGAGAGCGGGCGTGGATCGTGATCGACCTAATGAAGCGACGGTCGTTGCGAAGAATGTAACCCAGGTCGAGCGGCATGCGTGGTGAGACCTCCTGATTCACGATGAATCGCTCGGACTGAGGGAACTCAGGTCTTTCAGGTCGAACTTGGCCGACCCTGATGCGGATCTCGAAGATCTGAGCGTCGCCATTGACCAACAGGTTCAGCGTTCGCACTTCTTCAAGAGAGCGGACTGGAAGAGGTAGCATCCGCTGGCCCTCAGAGAGGTAACCTACATCTGAAACAGGTCTTCGGTTGAGCTCAACCTGGACACTGGCGGAGCGGCCATAGAGGGGCTGACCCTGGATCACGACGCGTTCAATTTGTGCTCCAGAGAGGGAAAGGCGGTGCTGCTGACGAACGAGTTGATCGAGTGGGATCTGAGCATAGCCGCGTACTGTTTGGTTCACCTGAAGAGTAAGGAAAGAGCCTGGAGAGACCTGAGGCTCCCAGCCAGGTCCTGGGCCCGGTCCCGGTCCTGGTCCTGGTCCTGGATCACGGTCGTATCGTACTTCCACCATGACTGAAGCGAGGAAGACATCGGAGCGGCTTCCGAGTTCGAGTTCTGCGATGCGAGTACCGAGAGGGAGGCTAAAGGCCACTTCGCCGAGCTGGCGGCGCAGTCGGGCGGTAGAGAGCAGCTGGCCGCGAGAGCTCAGCTCAAGTTCGGCCGGACCTTGCATGAGGCTTTGGGCGACGACTCGGAGGGAGAGCACCTCGAGAGCACTCTGCTCCTGCCATGAAAGACGAACGAGATCACCGAGGCGAACTCTGTCGTAGCCGCGAATGGATTGGTTCACTTCCTCACGGATGATCTGATCTTGAGGAATCTGATGCTGGGGGTATGGCCGAGGTCGATCACCTGGCCGTAGGCCTCGATCCGGCCGATTGCGACCGACTTCCACTGAAATTTGTGCGTATGACTGAAACGATACAAATAATGCTGCAAACAGAACCAACAATAGTGACGATGAAGCGTTTTTCATGCCTTCTCCTTATAGTACCCAAACATCATGTTTGAATTGTGAGGGAGGAAAAGCAAGATACTTGCCAAGTTAAAGGAATTCCGTTTCGAACCGCTTTCTAGAGTGAATTCCATCACTAGACGCATGGCGCACTGGCGCCAGCGGTGGAGGCAAAAAACGGTACTGGAGTACTTTTGTCACCACCCCGGAGTTATTTTGGCACCATTAAATGTTAGACGCTTCAACTTTTGTCACCACTTTCCGACAGGGTCTTCATTAAGAGTATTTAGACAGATAGATGGAAATTCGATAAGATACGAACATTTAACCGGTCTTTGTATTCCCATCTCACTTTTCTTGAAGGAGCCCC
>JAIYDC010000059.1 GCA_027487685.1 Pseudomonadota bacterium
AATCATACGTAGCAAGGATGAAGCTCGTTTAACCATCCTGGAAAATACCAAGCTCATGATCTCTTGGGGCAAAAATCAAAGAACTCTTTCTCATGAAGCAACTTTTGAAGAGTTGGAGAATGCGGTAGAGGCAATGACATTGAAAAAGACATCCTCTCTCATCGATATTTTTATACCGAGTGCTTACGCAGAAGCTAGCACGATTACAACACTGAGAATCATAGCTACACTTCTTAGCGCAGCGGCTGACCATAGATTCCGATTTAGTGATTCTCAAAATTCAGCTTTAATGGAAAGCATGCGAAACCTGCCTAATATCTGTGAAAATGACAACTCTCTATCGATAGAGGAGATTATCGAAGCCCATGACATAACTTCAAGAGCAATATGGGATGGTTGCCGTCGCTCCTCTGGCGGAACAATGGAGAGCATGTGCGGTCAGTTTAGTCGTCTCTTAAGATGCTTCAGTGAGAAGATTGAGAGAGCTCGGAATACAAGTAACGGCGGCCGAGATGGAATAAAGGCCATTGAATCATATAGAGGACCCTGGTCGGAAGAAAGATACAGAATTATCCGAAGCGGAGCGGCTCCTCGATAGTTGAAACCTGCTTTTTGACCCAGACTTATCGAAAAAAAAATGGCGGACGGTGAGGGATTCGAACCCCCGACCAATTGGTTCGAAGCCAACTACTCTATCCAGCTGAGCTAACCATCCGTCATGCTTAAGAGTATCTAAAAATCGACCTTTCAGTCTATCCAATAATTCGATCTAACTAATTAAATGTATAAGCAAAATGCCGAGTTTTCCAATTCAAATAGGGTCGTTCGGAGGTAGGCACTCTCTTCAGCTGACTTAGAGCTGCGCATTATTTCGGGATTAGTCTATCCATATGACTCTATAACCTCACCTACATCCCGCCTTGTCTCTAAGAAAACTTAACTCAAGGGCCACTGGCCTCGAAGATGCAGCCATCGCTATCAGGTGGAGGCCTTTATGAAAATAATCCTTATAAATATCATCCGGAAAAGTATCTCTTATGCTCTCAAAGTACTTAAACCCAAGCAGAGTGAGGGACGTGAGAAAAGAGGCAACCCGGCCTTCAGCTTCAAACCAGAGTTCAAATTACCTCAGAAGAAAGACACTCTGGGGCAGAGAAGGTCACACTCTAAAGCAAAGGGGAGCGTCAACACGGACACTCGGATCTTTAATAAGCCAAGGAAGGAAGAGTCTCAAGGTCGTCAGAATTGATTTTGGGTGGTGAGGATGTCACTGAAAAGTGCTTGCTGCCTCTCTCAGGGGAGAGCCAGCAAGCCGCTTAGTTATATAAGATCGAATCGGTCAAGGGTCATGACTTTATTCCATGCGCTTACAAAATCACGTACAAATTTATCCTTACCATCCTGGGCAGCGTAGATCTCAGCGATGGCGCGGAGTTCAGAATGGGATCCGAAGATAAGATCAACGGGGGTTGCGGTCCACTTAACTTGACCTGAGGCCCGGTCAACACCTTCGTAAATGCCTTCAGTCGTAGCAGATTTTTGCCACTTGGTAGACATGTCCAGAAGGTTGACGAAAAAGTCGTTACTGAGAACTCCTGGTCTTACCGTGAATACCCCGTGCTTCTCAGCGTTGGTATTTGCTCCTAGAGCTCTCATTCCGCCTATCAGCACCGTCATTTCAGGAACAGTGAGAGTGAGGAGGTTCGCGCGATCCACCAGCATTTCAGTCGGGGACATCATACTGTCTTTGGAATAAAAGTTTCGAAAGCCATCCGCCTTGGGCTCGAGGACAGCAAATGATTCAACGTCAGTTTGCTCTTGTGTGGCGTCCATCCGTCCAGGAGTGAACGGAACTTTGACCATGACTCCGGCAGTCTTCGCTGCTTGCTCAATGGCAATAACACCACCGAGTACGATAACATCGGCCAGGGAGACTTTCTTATTCCCAGAGAGGCCCTTGTTGAAATCTTTCTGAATCATTTCAAGCTTAGCTAGTATCTTCGTCAGTTCTTCTGGATTGTTGATGTTCCAGTCTTTTTGTGGGGCAAGGCGCAGTCGAGCACCATTCGCGCCACCACGGAGGTCTGTTCCGCGGAATGATGCCGCTGAAGCCCATGCCGTACGAACGAGCTCCGAAACTGAAAGACCAGAGCTCAGGATTTTTTTCTTCAGCTGGGCAATTTCACCAGCGCCAATGAGCTTATGGTTCACCGCTGGGATCGGGTCTTGCCAAATGAGTGACTCTTTTGGAACTTCATTCCCGAGGTAGCGAGTGATAGGTCCCATGTCTCTGTGAGTGAGCTTATACCAGGCCTTGGCGAAGGCGAGCTCAAATTCTGCTGGGTTATCCAAAAAGCGCTTTGAGACCTTCCGGTACTCAGGATCCTCTTTAAGGGCGATGTCGGTTGTGAACATGATCGGGGCATGCCTCTTGGATTTGTCATGGGCGTCTGGCACCAGTGTGGCCGCTTTCCCATCTTTGGGTATCCACTGAACAGCTCCGGCAGGAGACTTTGTTTTAACCCAATCAAAGTTAAAGAGATTTAGCAGGTACTGGTGTGTCCAGCGCGTAGGGTTGATGGACCACGCCCCTTCTAGACCACTTGTGGTCGTGTCTGCGCCATGGCCTTTCCCGCATTTGTTCTTCCATCCGAGTCCTTGCTCCTCTATCCCTGCGCCTGCAGGTGCTGCTGCAAGACAGCTCGCCTTGACAGCACCGTGGGCCTTCCCGAAGGTGTGTCCCCCGGCGATAAGAGCTACTGTTTCTTCATCATTCATGGCCATGCGACCAAAAGTCTCGCGGATGTCTTGGGCGGCGGCGAGGGGATCATGGTTTCCATTTGGCCCTTCGGGGTTAACGTAAATGAGCCCCATCTGAACCGCTGCCAGGGGCTTGTCGAGCTTTCTGTCGCCCTTATAGCGCTGATCCTCAAGCCACTTCTTCTCTGGCCCCCAGTAGACGAGATCGGCTTCCCAGTCATCAGTTCTTCCGCCAGCGAAACCGTAAGTCTTAAAGCCCATGGACTCGAGAGCGACGTTACCGGTCAGGACCATCAAGTCGGCCCAGGAAATCTTCGCGCCATATTTTTGCTTGATTGGCCAAACTAACCGACGGGCCTTATCGAGATTGGCGTTATCGGGCCAGCTGTTCAGGGGCTCGAATCGTTGCTGCCCGCCGCCTGCACCACCACGGCCGTCGAAGATCCGGTAGGTACCAGCACTGTGCCAGGCCATGCGGATGAAGAATGGCCCGTAGTGACCGTAATCCGCCGGCCACCACTCTTGGGAAGTCTTCATCAACTTCTCGATGTCGGCCTTCACCGCCTTGAGGTCCAGGGATTTGAACTCTTTGGCGTAGTCAAACTTCTTGCCCATAGGATCAGATTTCTCTGAGTGCTGACGGAGAGGGGCAAGATCTAAACGCTCTGGCCACCAGAACTGATTAGATACATTTTCCTTACTTCCCGTAGGGGATTTGGGCGCGTACTCTTCGCCCGCGACAGCGCTTTGCGCCAGCGAGGTAACGAGAAGTGCGCCGATTAAAAATCGTCGTTCAAGCATAGTTTTTTCCTTCCAGATTTAACTGAATTGAATACCAGTGGGTATGATTTAGCTCATATGATGACAAAGGTTGGTGCCTGCGTATAATCACAAACGTCTATCAGAGCATAGATAAAATTGATCACTCAGAGTTTTGCCATATCCAGTACAAAGCGGTAGCGGACATCACTCTTCAAGACCCTCTCAAAAGCTTCATTGACTTGCGCCGGCGCGATAACTTCAATCTCTGGTGTAATCTTATGTTGTGCGCAGAAGTTGAGCATCTCCTGGGTCTCTTTGATGGGGCCAATAACCGAGCCGGCAAAGTTTCGGCGCATAAGGAGGAGTGAGAAGACGTTAATAGACAGTGGCTTCTCTGGGGCGCCAACGTTGACGATGGTGCCATCAAGCTTCAAGAGCCCCAAAATGGGGTTCAGATCCAGATCGGCAGAGGAAACGGTATTGATGATGAGGTCAAAGCTTAGGGCGTTTTCCGTGAGTACATTCGGCGTCTGGGTATTAAGAAAGTTATGGGCCCCAAAGGTCTTGGCGTCCTCGCGCTTTTTGTCGGAGTGGCTGATCACGGTCACATCTGCGCCTAAGGCCACGGCGATCTTCACGGCCATATGGCCCAGGCCTCCAAGGCCCAGGACCCCCACCTTTTTCCCTGGACCTGCTTTCCAGTGGCGCAGAGGCGAGTAGGTTGTAATGCCAGCGCAAAGGAGCGGTGCCGCTTTGTCCAGCGGGAGCTCGTCCGGGATTCTAAGGACGAAGTCCTCATTGGTGACAATCACATTGGAGTACCCGCCTTGGGTAGAGCCGCTACCATCGCGTTCCGGAGAGCTGTAGGTTAGAGTGCTCCCGGGGATGCAATAATTTTCGAGATCCTGCTTGCAGTTGATACACGTGCGGCAAGAGTCCACCATGCAGCCAACTCCCACGCGATCGCCGGTCTTGAACTTTTTGACCTTCGCTCCTACGGTGCGCACGATCCCAGCGATCTCATGGCCAGGAACCATAGGATAAGCCGAGCCGAACTTCCATTCGTCCCGGGCCATGTGAATATCAGAGTGGCAGACGCCACAAAATTTAATGTCGATAACGACGTCATGATCCTTTGGTTCCCGGCGCTCGAAAGCGTACGGGGCCAGTGGTGTGGTTGCCGAAACAGCTGCAAATCCTTTCGCTTTAATCATAACGATCTCCTGTTTTAAAATTCAGGCTTAGTGTAGGCTAACTTTCTAAAGAAGTTAATGGTTTCCGAGTGTTAGAATGGCCTTGGCAGGCCAAATTTTACCGATATGCCTAGTCGATTTAAATGACCTCAGGTCTCGACGAAGCATTCCGCATGAGCTAATGAAGTCAATTGAGAGGATCTTGATGAAAAATAAAGCTAATGCCACCGTTTACATAAGTAACTTAAGCTATGACCGCGACCGTAAAGGAGTCCGAACTCTTTTCTCTCGCTACGGCACCATCGAAAACATAAAAATTATCGTTGAGCCCAAGTCCCTTCAGTCTCGGGGCATGGCGTTTGTAGAAATGAGCTCTATTGCTGAAGCCGAGGCGGCGATCGCAGGTCTCAACGGTGAAGTGATCGACGGGCGGACCGTTAAAGCTAATTTCGCCATTCCTCAGGACAAGCCGAGTCGCAGGTTGAACACGACGAAGCCTAAGGCCAGTGCTGCCAAAACTAAGTCTGATGACGCCAAGCCTCGCAAAGTTTCTGACTTTAAAAGCATTCAATTGGCGAAGAAGGCACGAAACGATGCGAAGCGAGCCTCGAATCCCTTTAACTTCAAAGCTCCGGTAAAAAAAACCGCTAAGAAAACGGCCAAGAAAGTAACGAAGAAAAGCTAAGCCTACTCTCTCTCGAAGAACACTCTCACATTGAATGGAAGACCTATCTCAGGATCAAACTGCTGCTCTGATAGCTTTAGCTCAAACGCGAATTCATTCACATCTTCGTTACGGAAGGGGTAAGGGAGTTGAATTTTAATCTCAGAGCCCCGGATAAATGGGCGAAGATTTTTCATGCTGATGGTATAAACTTCTGGAGTATCCGTGGCCTTCAGGAGCGCTTGAAAAGTTAGATCCCCTGAGTAGGGAGGAAGCTTCCGGTAGACGGTTTTAAATATGACCCGCGCCCGGATGTCTTCGATCCCGGAGACTCGTAGTCTTATTTCTTCTGTTGCCGGAAGTTTAAGACGCCGGCGCAGCCCTACGAATCCGACTCGTCTACCCTCCCGCCCAATGATCCCCTTGAGAATGCCTTCTAAAGCAAGTCCGTCGGAATCCTCAATCACGAGTGCACTCGTCTCGCCTCCGCGCTCGGTTTGGTCCGAATAGAGCTCGGTGGCGGGTAGTGGGAGAAAACCAAGCATGGTGAAGAGAGGCGCTATCATAGGAAGTCCTTGTTGAACCTCTTTCTATGCAACGACTCTCTTCATCGGTCAATGCTTCTGGCCTAATTTACCAAGGTCTGCTGCTCTTCTAGAGGTTAACACTCTTCTGAAGCACAGTGACTCCGGTAGGTGACTGCGCCATGGGCGAACGCTCTGGGGTAACGATCAGGTCGAAATTCTGGTACGGCACACTCGTCTGGTATGTTCCCTCGAGGTCCTGGTTGACTCGCAGGGCACCGACGTTCTGAAATGACCTTGCCCCTGAAGGTTTAATCCACACCACATAGGAGCTTGCCATGGGCGAGATCAGACTGGGCTTAGCGAGGTGTTTGACGCTAATGCTCATCTGGGTGTTTCCGTTCTCGTCCTGCTGTGTACTCACAACGCCTTGAGCGGCCGGAGCTACTTGGTTGTTGGTGATGGCGGCGAGACCTGGATCATCGGATGGCCCCTGTGGGGGAGTCGCGCAGCCTGAGAGTGTTAAAAAGAGTGTGACCCCGATAAAATTTCTCATAATTCTTCCTCCTGTTGTTTTCATCTTCGGTGGCAGAAATCAACGGGGCAAGGTCTGGGGCGCTTTTCGGATTAAATCAGTGTGGGAGTATTATCGTCAGCTGCGATGGCGAGGTAAAAAAATGAACCAGGGACCATTTCGAGTCCCTGGTTCATTACTGTCGGGAAAAATAATTACCTGTTGTTACAAGAGAATGCCTCTCTTTCGATCTGTTGCATCGCATATAGGCGAGCAGGTGTGGCCAGCATGTTCAACCCCGTAGCGCTGTACGCGAAGGTATAATGCCTAGTGAATTCTGTTTCCAATGGATAATGAGAGCAGAAGATCGCCTCCTTCTCGAGAGCAAAACTTGTCGCAGGAGAAGCTAAATAATTAAGACCTGTGGAAGAGTACGCAAACATTTTCAGGCGAGTGATCGTTTGAATGTACTCATCCGCTTTAAAGCACGGATTATTGTTTGTCCACTCCGTGGCAAATTGGATTGCATCGTTGTTGAGGTAATTTAATCCAGTAGACGAGTATGCCATTTCCCGGATGCGGACGAACGTTGACTGGAACGTTCCAGCGTCTTCTTGAGCGCAGACCTGGCGCTGACGGGGACGTGGTCGCGGCTGAGGCTGAGGCTGAGGCTGAGGTCGTGGTCCTGGATCCGAAACTCCACGAGCAATGTCTTCAACATTCTTCAGAAGGGCGTTCGCTCTTCTAAGGTCACCTTCAGACATTCTATGTATATTCTCGCGCAGGGCCTGGCGAGTGATCGAAGACTGTTCCATCACCCTTTCTTCGAGACGTTCTTGCCTGCTCTGGGCAAAGGATGCGAGAGGGACGAGTGCTAGTAAGACAAAAAATTGTTTCATAGATTCTCCAAATGGTTTGTATTCCCTGGCATTGTAATGCTGCGACTAATCGCTTAAAAGTATCGTTGTAAAATATCGTTTTGTTGTAGCGTTGCTGTTAAAAAGTTAGACGATTATGAGGTAATTGCTCAAAAAGAGGTGTTACTTTACAGAGAGTTAACTGGATACCCAAGATACGAACCGATGGCGCTAGAGTTCTTCGGCAAAAACTTTTTCCGTGATCTTCCAAAACTTCTCTTGTTTGCGGGCAATGACGAAGGTCGGGAGTCGGAGAAACTTCTGGTGCTGAATCACGTCTCTTGGTGTCCTGAGTTCCAGGGCGAGCTCTGGGCGTCGCAGGTGGGAGCGCAGGAAATTGATGTTAAATTTTTTTATTGATGAGGGATTTGAGAAAAAGTGGGCCTCACTCACATACTGGGCATCGACGTCGTAGTAGCGGACTTCTAGGTAGAGATTGTTGTTCTTATCCTGCCGCTCCTCGAAGGTCACCTTGTCCGGGGTCAGCACATGGGAGTTTTTGGAAAGTTTCGCCTGCTTGAGTTTCGCATCAGCATCAATCAACGTGGCGGCACAGTGTAAGCACGCCCGGGTGGTGATATCATTTTCGCTGCCACAGCTATGGCAGAGCTTATAACGAAATCGATACCCACAGGGCCTTACCTCCATGGTGTTTACGTCATGGGTGGCACCACGGCACTTTCGGCCGAAGTGCTCGATCACATGGCCATCAAAATCCACCATGCCCCAGAAGCTATTCTCAAACCCGCATAGGGGGCAGGGGACAAAGACCGGTACTGTTTCTTTTGCTGGTTTCTTGTCGGCGATCTCCGGTGCGTAGATATCGTGGCCCATGCCCGTGTAGTCGAGAATAAAGCAGTCGCTTTTTCCCGGATCGAGGCGCAGGCCACGGCCCACGATCTGCTGGTAGAGGCCGTTGGATTCCGTGGGTCTCAAGATGGCGATGACGTCCACATGAGGGGCGTCGAAGCCAGTGGTCAAGACCGAGACATTGACCAGGTACTTAAACTTCCGGGCCTTGAACTCGTCAATAATTATATCTCGGGCATCGAGGTCGGTGTCTCCCAGGACCATGCGTGCCTCATCTGTTGGGAGATGCGAAAGGATTTCTTGAGCGTGCTTAACCGATGAGCTAAAGATCATGACTCCCTGGCGATTGAAACGCTCGGTGATGTCGATGATGTTTTTTACGATGAGCGGAGTCAGGCGCTTTTGGTTCTTCAGAAGCTCTTCCACCTCGGCGATGGTGTACATGCGGTCCCGCTCGGTCAACTCGGAGAAGTCGTAGCACGTTACCGGTATATCGACCTTCACCGGGAGTGTCAGGAAGCGGTTTTTGATCATGTAACTCAGAGGAAGCTCGAACACACACTGCTTAAAAAAGCGCGGCTGATCGGTCTTAAGTTCGCCGGTGTGGGAGTACTCATAAATCCATCCCAGGCCCAGTCGGTAGGGTGTCGCCGTGAGACCCAGTATGCACAAACCTGGGTTTCGCGCCCGAAGCTTGTTGATCACTTCCTGGTACTGAGTTACACCTTCTTCGGCAACCCGGTGACACTCGTCGATCACAAGAAGAGAGAAGTCCTGAAAAAAACTCTCCGGCGCCCGGGCGACAGACTGAACACTTCCGAAGATCGCTTTCTGTGCTCCTTCTTTTTTACCCAGACCCGCGGAGTAGATTCCGGCCTCCAGGTCATAGCTGGTGTACTTCTGAAAGTTTTGCTCGACGAGCTCTTTGACGTGGGCGAGCACCAGCACCCTGCCCCTCGCGATCCTGGCGAGTTCTGCGATGACGAGGCTCTTGCCTGCGCCTGTGGGCAGAACGATCAAGGCCGGGTCCCGCTTCTTCCGGAAGTAGGACAAGGTTTTGTCGACGGCTTCCTGCTGATAATCCCGGAGTTTGTACATATTGAAACTGACGCTACGGGGCGCCGCTGTCCTGGAATGACTTCCGAAGTGATCCTCGGTTGATCCGAGGGCCGGCCTCTTCTAGCTTTCTCAGGTGCGACTCCACTAAAAGGGCCACCTGATGGGCAGCACGGGCCGGATCCTCCTGGGGGTGGCGCTCGTAAAGACCTAGGAGCGCCTCGATGAACTCTTGATCCCGGTAAAGCTCTTCGCCCCCTCCGGTTTCTGTCATCTCCCGCATCTTCTCATAGATCAGCTGGCCCACGACAGCGTCACAGGCGGCGTAGCTGATTTGTGCCTCCGTCAACTCCCTCCGGTCCCAGTTGGTGACCTTGGCCGCCTTGGACAGTTTAACGTTCAGGAAGATCGCGGCCAGAAGCCTGAGCCCAGGATTAATGACCCCGAGTTTCTTCGCCTCATGATTAAGCTCCACAAAGCCCGCAGGCACAAAGGGGGTCAGCCGTTGGAGTGCTTTGATGTCGTCGTGCACGGCGACGCCAGCTTTGAGAATTTTTGGGTTAGCGAGGAGGGCGGTCAACTCCTCCGGAAGCTTGGTCATGTTAAGCCGGAACAGGAAGACCCGCTTATGGGTGCCTAACTGGAGGAGGGAAACGTCGTAACGCTCGCCTTTCGTGAAACTGGGCCTCGTTTCCGTATCGAATCCCAGGAGTGGCTCCTGAGAAAGCTCCTCCACCGCTCGGGCCACACCGGCCTCGGTCTCTACCTGGATGACCTCAGCAGTTACTTCATATAAGGGAAGAAGATTGATCTCATCTTTGGAGAGAGTCTTGGGAAATTGCATGCTTCGAACCTACCATCCGTGGGGGCGGACAGTCGAGCTAATCTTCCCCCCGTCTGAGAAAGGCCGTCCTATAAAAAATTCAGGCGGGGTATACCCGACTCCAAACAGGTATATCATGGCCCGGCCAATCCACAGGGAGAATTTATGAAAATCACTACACTTGCTATTGTTGCCTCTCTTTTCGCTTCATTTTCCGCTGCCGCCTGTTTGAACAATGGGGGGGATCGGTATTGTACTGGGGATCCTGTGGTGGTTGAGTACCTCCCCGGCGTCATTGTTGGGATTAATCCTCGCCAACAAATGGTGTCTGTAAGATTCATCAACGGGGGGACCGATACTTATCCAGTTTCTAGAGTGCTGATAGGCAAGGGATGTCTCGGAAAGTTGTGCGTCGGCGAAGGTGCGACTGTTGAACACCTCTCAGGTGAGATTATCGCCATCAGTCGTGCTGAGCAAAAAGTCTCTATTCGCTTTGTAACGGGAGCGATCCAAACATATCCAGTCGATCGCATCACTGTCGCTCAAGGTTGTCTTGAGCGCTATTGCGTCCGCGATGGCGTTGTTGTCGAGCATCTCGCGGGTGAGATCGTCGGGATCAACCGTCAGACGAGAAATGTTTCTGTCCGTTTCGTCACGGGGGCCACTCAGACCTACCCCATCGAGAGAGTGAGTCTTGGTAAAGGCTGCGTTGAGGATTACTGCGTAGGTGACTTTGCGACAGTTGAATGGTTAAGCGGTCAGATCGTTGCGGTTAATCGTTACAATGAAACTGCTTCCATCCGTTTTACGAACGGAGCACTTAACTCTTATCCGTTATCTCGCATTTCAATCGGTGGACGTTAAAAGAATTGTAATTGGACCCGGTGCCTATACCGGGTCCAATTATTCTCTTATTTACCTGTAAGTTTCTTCCAGTCAAATGCCCTAGGTCGACGTACTGTTTGAGCTCCGCTACCTTGGCTGAAGCAGGAGTAAAAATATGTCTCATCCAAAATCGGTTTACCCATGGTCACGCCTTCCAAGGGGAAGTTCCAGAATCGTAAGTCTGGTTCCGGCGCCGCTTCTCGGTTCAATGTTTCGAGAGAGTACTTCCAGAAAATGCCGTAAAAGCCAACTAGGAGTGTGTTACCTTGGATCGAGATGGAAGTCGCTCCTGGATCAAGAATGTCTTGGCGCTTGGTTACGCGAAAGCGAGTCGGGTCGATGGTGACAATCCCGCGGAAGGCGGTCTTCTCGCCGGGATTGACCAGGCTAAAATTATCCATGACCACATAGATTTTATCTTGGGAGCGGGCGATTCCGGTTGCCATGGATTCAAGGGGGGCCTGCTGGTCGTTCAGTGCCAGCCATTTATCGAAGCGCTCGCTCTTCAGGTCAAATCGAACAACGCCCCTTCGGCCATGGGAGATGAAGAGGTAATCGCCCCATGGGACCAGGGCGGTGGCGTGTTCATGGAGACCAGCACGCTCCGGGTTAGGGTGGGAGTCAAAGACTCTGAGCTTTTGACCCGAAGTGAGGTCCCATTTCTCAAGTCCGCTGTAACTCAGGACCCAAAGGACATCGCTCCGTCGGTAAACGTCAACCACCGCATCTTGCGCCGTCAGCTCGTACCTTTGTTCACCCCCGCGAACGACCAAACGGCCCCAGGTGGGTTTGCGAGGGATATCGAAGCCACTTCGGTAAGGGCCGAATCCTAGATAAACGAAGTCATCATCATAACGGACGAAGTTTGAGCACTGAGTCTCGGATTCAACCAGTGCGCGCCTTGTTTCTGGGTCCGCGTAGGCCGTGAGTGAGAAAAGGAGGAACATCAAAAAGAAGCGTTTCATCATCAATCCTTTGAAATACGTTCCCTAAAATCCTAAACCACTTGGAGGTGACCTGTAAAAAGCTTGATGCAATTAAGCTGCCTTCTTGAAATATTCCTTATAGAATAAAGTTGAATATGAAACCACTGATTGTCTTGGTAGATGATGAAGAGGTGGCCTACTGCCACTATGACTCCTTGCTCCAGGATGTGTTCAGCGTTCATTGGTTGGGTCATCGCGACTTGGAAGCTGTAGTCGCTAGGGGCCCTGATCTCTTCATGATCAACGTCCCGGTGAATGGTTTTGACGGCTTCGAGTTCGCCCGTCGACTCCGCAGTCACCCGGATTTCAATGGTGCTCCCATTGTTTTTACCTGCGAAGTGGCGACAGAGAATGTCATGGACTGCGTTTTTGCCCAAAGTGGCGATGACCTTCTGATTCCCCGGATGGGAAGAGTGGAGATCTTGGTGCGCCTTCAAAGTAAGATTTCCCTCTGGCGGGAAAATCGAAGTCTCTTTAGATTCGGTGCCCTGAAACTCGACCTGAAAAATCTTCGAGCTGAATTAGGGGACAGCTCCTTGGATCTGACACTTACTGAATTCAAGATCCTGAAAAAACTTCTTCGGGATCATCCTCGTCATGTTTCAAGGGAAGCTTTGACCGAGTTCGTTTGGCACGGACAAGTGGTGATGAAGGGTACTCTTAACACCCATCTCACGAACCTCCGGAAGAAAACAAGGGGCTGGGAATTCGAGATTACCCACTCTAGACCTTGGGGAGTCTGTGTTCAGGAGCGAGTCCTAGCAAAAACTAGTTTGTTGCCTGGAAGCTCGCCGGTGGCGTGAAGCGACCTGCAAAAGTTTGAGGATCAAGTGCGCCAAAGGTCAAAGGTAAGGCGCCCGCACCTCCTGAGGTATAGGGCAAGTTAACGGTGACATCGGGAGTACCAGTTGCACCTGTGCTCATGTCCTGGTTCAGGTTACCAGAGTGGAATACCGTATCTGAGACAAAATTTGAATTGAGTGCAGTTGTTGTTACGATGCCAACGCCGGTCACTCCGTCTACGGCAATAGTTATGGCATCCCGTTGAGGTGGGTCAACCTCGGCTATCCCGTAGATAAAAAAATCTGTTCCGTTCGCCGCTAATTCGGCGGAGAGTTTAGAAATGCTTAGAAGTTCGGTCGGGCTGTTAAAGTGCACTGTGAGATCCTGGCAATCGGAAGAAGCAACGATCATTTTGCAACTAGCAATAGTGTGTTCAAAGAGGCCGGCCCCGTCTGTCCAATCCCGCGACAAAGCGAAGTAGAATCCTTCTGTACTCTGAATGATTGAGTAGTCTTGGATGAAGTCGTTCACGTCTGTATAATGATTCAGGCCTTCTGTAATCGTTGCAGGACTCGCAATTGTTCCGCCAGCGTAGCGGAATCTACCATCCTCGTAGAGCCCCATCAGATAGTTCCCGGCATTGTCAATTTCGGCCCGGACCCTCTCGATGGTAAATCCTGGATCTAGATCATGGGTAGACTCCGACCATATGGAGCCATCATAGAAGTAGGTATGAATGACATTCATGGCTCTTGCGACTACGATGGCCTTATTTCCATTTGGGGACATCCCGACATGAACCTCTTCCGGCCAGATCATCTCGTCATAGTACTGGAGTGCCGACCCATCGTAGTATTCCATCCGCAGGGTTCCGCCCGAAATATAGTACGAGTGAACATAACGGCCGCTGTCCGCGGTCACCAGGTTACGTCCAGGAAGGAATTTCTGGAACCTTAGCTCTGAGAGTTCCGCACGGTTAACGGGTTGGTTGAATGTTCCCCGGTATCCTGGGTTAATTGGTTTTAAAGATCCCCCTGAGGTTTTGGTTACAAAGGGTGGTGCAACGGCGTATTCAACGTGATCGAACGCTTCTAGGTCGAGGTCATCTGCGGGATCGTTTGGATCCACGAGGTCTCTCTCGAACTTATACTCGAGGCTCAACGCTTTAAGCATCGAATGGTTACTTGGGCCGTCGGGCATCTTCTGGGTCCGGATGTATCGGGTGTTGTCCCTCAGGACGACGCCTGAACCCTCAACCGTTTCAAACCTTCGCCGGAACTGTTCGTAGCGGGCGTGCTCCTGGTCAGTGGTATTCCACATGATGAGATTTTGCTCGAGCGCCTGGACACCGTTTTCATTTTGTTCCCGCTGGCGCTCGAAGCGACCGATGCGGATGTTCGATGTCCCGGTGAGGGCCACAACCTCAGTATTGTCACAGGCGATGTCGATGATGAAGCGAGTCCGGGTCAGGGCCGGCGGTATAACCTCGCGGATCACAAAGCGTCGGTTGAGCACCGCCTCCGGAGTGGGATGCCGAGGATCTGAGGCCACGGCGAGATAGGCCGGCATGGTTAAATTAGAAGGAGGGTTTTGGAAGGTCACCTGATAGGTCTTCTGTTCTCCATCATCATTCCTGGTAATCGTTCTTGTGACCGGGGTGGCGAGAGGGCTTGTGCTGCAGCGCTGGTCCCAAAAGATTCCAGAGATCCCAGAGGAAGAGAGGAACAACTCCACTTCAGATAATCCCAAGTCTTCAGCGAGTTCAGGCGAGGCCTCCCCGAAGGAGTCCTGGGCCTCGCTTGCGTCGTCAAGACCTACAATCGCCGCCATCTCTCGCAGCGATCCAAGGTAACCATTGCCGATGACATAGGTGAAAGGCTCTCCGTCTATGTCGAAGCTCGACGTATCACCATCGATTAGGCCCGTTTCGGGGGTAATCCGGAGATAAGTCTCTGCGTCTTTGCTCCAGCACTCATTCAATACAGCGCCGTCTAGAACTGTAAAAGTCATTGTATCGCAGTCGAGTTTTCGATTAATTCGTATGAAGCTCGAAACGTCCGGCTCGAGGAGATAGTCATTGCCAGAGGTCGATCCTAGCCCAGCACATCCTTTACTATTACTTTCGCAGCGGAGAAGAGGTGTCTCGGTCCCTAGGAAATTCGTTGCTCTGAGCGAACTTGTCACTGGTAGTGCCAGTGAGTACGTCGTCGGATGAAGGATGTGATCAAAGCTTAAGCCTCCACGGGAGACGCTGGTCTCGATCCCGTCAGGGAAATAAAAGGTACCCGCGAGTTCACCGCTGGCACAATCGTCAGAGGTATACAGGCGGATGGTTACCGGAATCTTGGTCGGCATCCGCTTAAGCGTTGGGATTTCTGCCACAGGACCTCCAGCAGCTGGAATGCAGCTTGAGGAAAGACCTTCAGTGCGAGACCCGTCGGGTCTTAGGGAGTCGAGAGAGATCGTGAGGCCTTTCGCCTTCTTTTGAATTGCCTTCGGGTACTCGTCGCAGTAAAGCGAGGCGAGAGATGCTGGTGAGCGGAGAAGCACGGGGCTTACTGGATCATAAAGCGCACCGCAGGTGGTGACTTCGAGTTCATTAAATGAATATGGGAGTGTGGTCGTCCGGTATGCGGTACCGGCGAAGTTGTCCTGATTACAGGCCTCGTTAGTGACCTTGAGCTCCTCGAGCTGGTTATCTTGTGAAAAGGTAATTTGCTTTGAAGCGCAGAGGACGTCCCCCTCGAAGGACTCCGTGGCATTGTCCCAACCAACCACCCGGATATCCCAAGTGCCAAAGTCCAGAGTCATGCTCGCGGTCGTCTGATCGGCAAGGGCGAAGGAGAATTCTTTCCCCGTAGAACTCTTGCCGTGGATGAAGAGGCCTCCATCGAAGGCCCCATTACCCGTGGCGAACTGCCGGTTAACCTCAAGCTTAAGTGATTTCTTGCTGCCGCTACAGGCCGCCCCAAAAATGAGTAAAAGGAAAATAGGAACAAGTTTCAGACAGCGCCTCCGTGTGCCGAGATAGTTGTTTATCGACTAAGGTGAGAACGTTCTCGAGAGGAAATCTTTTCCCCCACTCTCGGCGCAGGTTTCCGGACTCAGTCAGGCAAATCATGCCGTCGATAGGGTCTTTAGGAGATTTTCATGCCCTACTTTTTCCTGATCTTGTTTCTTTGTACCTCTGCCATGGGGGCCCCCGTCGCCCGCGCTGTGCTGGTGAAAGGAACTGTCACCCAAAGTCATGCCGGTGTTGAGTCGCCATTGGTTCAGGGCTCAGAGATCGGCGAAGGAGCGGTCATTCGCACCGGGGAAAAGAGTGTGGTTAAACTCGTCTTTATCGATTCTTCCCAGATGGTGGTGGCACCAAAATCTGAAATGAGGGTTGAGAAATTTAGCGGCAAGGACGCCGGCATCATTGACCTGGTCAAGGGCCAGATCCGATCTAAAGTATCCAAAGACTACCTCCAGCAGCGGGACCAGACCCGGTCAAAGCTCTTTATCAAGAGTCAGACGGCAGCGATGGGTGTGAGAGGAACGGATTTCCTGGTCACTGCCACTCCTGAAAACACTGCGGTGGTTCTCTTCGAAGGGGAAGTAGCGTTCAACCAGCACTCACCTGGGAGTGATCCAGTTGATCTAGACGAGGTCGTCGACCGTGGGGTTCGGATCGCACCAGGGGAATTCTCGACTGCAGGCCTGGATTCAGGTGCACCGACAGTTCCGGCCGTGCTCAATATAAAGCAGCTCGAGCGGCTAGAAGGCAACGACAGCTTTGATGTTGACCGCTCTCCGGCCAGTATCCCCGACGAAGGCAAGCGCTCAGTCGTTCCACCGGGCCTCTCAGGAGAAACCGCCGCGAGTGCGGCACCCGCTCTGCAGAGTGAATTTTCGGCCGATGTTTTAGATGCCTCCGGAGCGAGCTCAGACGCCCGAGGTTATATTCAAGACGGAAAGGTGCGGCCTGCTAACGGATCCTTCCTTCACCTGGATACCGGAACGGTTGTCCCCCCGGCGAGTGACGCTGTTTTTGATCCTATTTCCAAGTCTTTTATCCCCGCCCCTGGGGATGGCACTATCTCTGCCTCAGGTGACTTCGTACCACCGGAGAATATAACCATCACCGCTAAAGGGAATATTGTCCTATCTGTCACCAACGCTTCCGGGCAAGTCGTATCAGTTCAGCTACCCAAGCCGAGTCCTGTAATTTCGGCGAACACTCCATCCCTTAGGGAGGTGGCGGCGATGGCCACTCAGAATCCAAACGCTATGATCTCAATGGCGAAGACACCGCAGGTGGACCTATCGAACATCGCGCGGCCTTTGCCACCCTTATCAGGGGGGATTGATCAGACCACTTCGATTATTCAAAAGACTGAGGGACGCCTGAACTTGAGTGTGACTAAATAGCTCTTCTATTTCATATTTTCGGGTTAGATGGAGCTTTTTTCCGCCACATGAATCATCCATTTGATTGAATCAATTCACAAGCGGCCGATGTCGATATAAGGGTAAGGAGTTTACGATGGCCTACCTTGTTCTGCTCTTGCTCATGATTTCTTCTACACTTGCGGCCCCCGTTGCCCGTGCAGTTCTGGTCAAAGGAACTGTTACGCATATTAGTTCTGGCGTTGAGTCTGTCCTAGTACAAGGAGCAGAACTGAATGAGGGAGCTGTCGTTCGAACGAGTGAAAAAAGCGTGGTTAAACTCGTCTTCATCGACGCCTCGCAGATGGTAGTTGCACCGAAATCTGAAATCAAAGTTGAGAGGTTTAGTGGCAAGGACGCTGGCATCATTGACATCGTCAAAGGTCAGATCCGATCAAAGGTCTCTAAGGACTATCTACAGCAGCAGGATCAGCAGCGATCAAAACTCTTTATTAAGACTCAGACCGCGGCCATGGGTGTCCGAGGGACCGATTTCCTTGTGACAGTAACACCAGAAAATACCGCTGTAGTTCTCTTTGAAGGTGAGGTGGCCTTTAACCAGCGTTCTTCTGATAATGATCCGGCCGATCTGGATGAACTTGTAGACCGTGGCGTCCGCATCGCTCCGGGTGAGTTCTCGGCCGCTGGCCGTGACTCCGCGGCCCCTACGGTGCCTGCCATCTTGAATGTGAAACAACTCGAACGGCTTGAGGATAATGAGAATTTTCTGGGGGATAGGGCCCCTGCTAGCACTTCAGAAGAGGGCAAGCGCTCGGTTGTTCCTCCAGGCCTTTCAGGAGAAACAGTTGCAAGTGCAGCTCCCGCCCTGCAAAAAGAATTTTCTGGTTCTGGGCCCGATGCCCCGGTTACGAGTACAGACGCACGAGGTTTCGTCGAAGACGGTAAAGTTAGGCCCGCCAACGGCTCATTTCTTCACCTGGATACAGGCACTGTTGTCCCTCCTGCCAGTGACGCTGTTTTTGACCCAATCACAAATACGTTTATCCCGGCCCCAGGAAACGGTACGATTACGGCCACGGGTGATTTTGTCCCGCCTGCGAATATTACGATCACTGACAAGGGAACTATTCTCGTTTCTGTCACCAACGCTTCCGGGCAGAATGTATCTGTCGAGCTGCCTAAGCTTAGGCCAGTAGTTTCTGCGGACGCGACATCCCTTAAGGACGTCGCTACCATGGCCTCGCAAAACCCAACTGGTCTCAGTTCAATCTACAAACCACCCCCCACACCCTCCGCACCACCATCCCCAAGCCCCTATTACTCTACCCCCAGCC
>JAIYDC010000007.1 GCA_027487685.1 Pseudomonadota bacterium
CGGGGGCTTTTTATGGTGCCCGGTCGCGGAATCGAACCACGGACACAAGGATTTTCAATCCTTTGCTCTACCGACTGAGCTAACCGGGCATAGCGTATTCTTGTAAGTATCGGCTTCTAAAAAAGAGATCTCTAAGTTAATGTTTCGAAGGAATTTCGTCAACGGATATTGTCAGAAAGATTGCGTAACGAATTGAGTCAAGGTGAAAAAAATGACTTCCAAAGTAATCCCACTAGAGTTGTCCCTCCCCTATTTTCAGGTGAACGCGCTGGCCTTCGTGCCCTCTGCGGCGGAGGATAGGGAGGTTAGGACCGAATGGGCCGTTTTTAGCCACGGCTACACTTCTCACAAAGGAGATTGTCTTAACTGGGCGACTCGGATGGTGGAGTCTGGCGTTCCATGTATCATCTTCGACCAGCCCGGACATTACCTCGGAAGCTTTCACGAAGTCAGCTCTTGGGATGATTTCCGCTTCCACGCTCATGAGCTTTTCGGCGAGGCCTTCCTCCGGCTCCAAGGCCTTATGGAAGTGCATCTGCCCGGTCAGTACCCAGCACCGACTTCGGTCATCCTGGGCGGTCACTCGCTAGGGGCCTTCACGTCCATTGTGGGTCTAGAGCTTGAGCAGTTCCAGAATGTAAAACGGGTGGCAGTCGCCGTCGGAATCGGCATCGGTCAGCGGCAGGCAACACACCTGTTTGAAACAGCCTTTTACGAAAAGACACTCTCACTCCGCCGTCAGCTCGTTTCCCCATGCCTCGACTCAAAGATAGTTTTCTCTTGGCTTAAGACTGAAAAAGAGAACATGACTGTCTCCAACCAACGCATTCATCTCATTACCGGGGAAGACGACATCGTGGTCGGTGCCGGAGGCCTCGAAGCCTTCATCGAGGTTCTTCAGCGCAACGGCAACATGGTCACCTGGGACAGGCCTCGAAAACTTCCGCACCATGAACCAGGCATGGCCACTCCTCACCTTTACTCGTTTCTTCGCGATCACTTCGGCTGGAAGTAACTAACGGCGAAGATTCTTAAGCCACCCTTCGCGGCCCGGTCTATCGAAAGCAGTACCCGAGAGAAGCTTCCGGAGCCCACGATTTGATTGAGTCTCAATGAAAGAGCGAAGCTTGTGACGAGGCCACTCGTAAAACCATTCGCGGATGAATGCAAAATCGGGATTAAGTCTGAGCATTCCTATCACTCGCTCCAAAGGTTTCCGGTTCCAGGGGCAAACGTCCTGACAGATATCGCACCCGAAGATCTCACCACGAGAGTTCTCGAATCCGGGGGGAGGAGGTGCTTCTTTCATGAGTTCAATCGTATATGTTGAAATGCATTTCTCAGCGATGAGTGTTCGTTTCTCGACGTCTATGGCCTCGGTCGGACAGGCATCGGCGCAAGCGGTACATTGACCGCAGTGATCAGTATCTAGGTCATTGGCCTTCAAAGGAAGTGTCTGATCCAGAAGAATACTTCCGATGATAAAGTAGCTTCCGTGCTTACGGTTGATGAGCATGGAGTTTTTCCCAAACCAGCCCAGGCCTGCGCGATAAGCTATGTCACGCTCGAGGATTGGAGGCATGTCGATAGAAAGAAACGACTTTCCGTGGGGAACTCGCTCAAGGATCGCCTCGAGACGCGACCGAAGCACTGTATGATAATCCGCACCGCCAAAGCCGAGCGCATAGGCCGCAACATCGTGACGACCTTCATCGAGGAGATACTTCTTAGTTTCCTGATAGGAGAAGAGGAAAACGAGGGCCGAGCGAAATTCGGGAAACACGTTCCGCAAGTCTTGACGAAGCTCACGTCGGTGATCACCTAGGTATCTCAAGGGGCCATGAAGTCCTGCTTCGGTCCAGGCCTCAAAGTGGTCCAGAGAGCGCGGAACGGCCTCTTCCGTGTAACTCCAATCAAGGACACCTAAGCCTTGTAGAAACTTTTCGGGAAAGAGACCAGTACTCATGAGTTCAGCGGAATAATCTCGATAGCTCCTGTTGGGCAAGCCTCCACACATTGCATGTCGAGGGCACATTTCTGGACCTGAGCGGTATTAATGCGGGTTTCAAAGTTGTTCTGAGGAGATGTCATCCAGATGTCGAATGGACAAACATTGATACACGCCTGGCACGAAGCACAGATCGATGTATCAAGTAAGATCTTTCCCCGGTCGAAAGACGCCTCCTGGATCAAGTCTTGATCCCGGTTCAAGATGGCCTTCGGAACGTCTTTAATTGTCTCCACTCGAATTGAGTTCGTCGTACCCTGGCGGAAAAACTTCCCGTCTCCCACTGTCACAACGACCTTGTCCCCAAGTTGCAGATGGCCTTCTTGCTTAAGCTTATCGAGCATAAGGCCCTCTAGCTTCGCTGGATCAGGGTCAGAGTGGATATCAAAATAATATGGTAACACGCCCCAATAGAGGCTCATCTTACGAATAACGTCGATTGAATTCGTGACACCAAGAACATGTGCCTTAGATCTAAAACGAGTCATCTTAAGGCAAGAGTTCCCGCCTTCTGTGACTGATATGATCCAGCGGGCATTGAGCTTCTCGGCAATGATCGAAGCGGCCACCTGGACAGAGGCTGTAACGCTCGAGATATCCATGTGTCGAAGAAGAGGCCTCTCAGTGGGCTCCTTCTCTGCTTCCTCAACAATTTGCCCCATGATCTGAATCGCCTCAATCGGATACTTTCCGGAAGCCGTTTCCCCAGAGAGCATCACGCAGTCGGTGCCGTCCCAGATGGCGTTTGCTACGTCGGACGCCTCTGCGCGAGTCGGACGAGAATTTGTAATCATGGATTCGAGCATCTGGGTTGCCGTGATGATCGGCTTGCCGAGTTCATTACAGATCTTAATCATGCGTTTCTGGATGCTGGGAACGAGGTGATTACCAACCTCAACCCCCATGTCTCCACGGGCAATCATAATAGCGTCAGAAGCGCCGACGATCGCTTCCATGTTATCCAGAGCTTCTGGCTTCTCTACCTTCGAAACGATCGGAATACGAACCTTCATTTGATGAAGGAGCGACTTCACCTGGAGTACATCATCAGCGGTTCGAACAAAGCTTAAGGCAACATAATCAACACCCTGCTTTAATCCAAAAATCAGATCCTCGCGGTCCTTCTCGGTGAAGCTCGGAGCGGAGACCTTTACGTACGGAAGATTTATACCCTTGTTAGATTTGAGAGTGCCACCAACGATGATCCGGATCTTCAAGATCTCGCGGTCTTTCTCGATAGCCTCGGCTTCAAGCAGGCCGTCGTCAAAAAGGATGCGGGCCCCGACATGAGCGTCTTTCACAAGATTCTTATAAATAGTCGGGATAAAACAGCTTCCATACTCCGGGTATTGATCTCTCAAGTGAGAGGGACCGATAACCCAGACATCGCCGTCTTTTAGGATCAGAGGCTCAGGAACCTTATCAACGCGGATCTTCGGCCCCTGGAGGTCCAGAAGAATCGCGATCTCCTTACCAAGGTTCCGCGATGCCTGGCGGATATTTTTGATCGATTGCTCGTGGGCTTCATATGTTCCGTGAGACATATTGATACGAGCAGCGTTCATACCGGCGAGGATCATTTTCTCCAAAAGCTCGATGGTATTAGAGCTGGGCCCGATGGTCGCTATAATCTTAGCGCGACGTATAGACATAATTGAGTACTTTGGTGAGGGTTGCTAAACTTATCGCTAAACTTAGCTGAGGCGCTTATAGTCGGCCATGGATCGCATGGATTCTTCGTGCCCTTTCTTGATCGACTCGATTTGACTTTCGTAAGCGTTAACAACTCTGGCTTTCTCGTCGTCATACGCCTTCTTAACTCGGTCAAGCTCGATCTGATGGGTCGTGTCCTTCTCGACGATTTGCTTACTCTGGAGCACCTTCAGTTCTTTTAATTTAGACTCATAATCGTTGATCATCAACTTAAATTTAGTCTCGTTCTGTGCCTGCATCCGATCGATCTTCTTCTGGTAGCTATTGTTAAGCTCAGAAACATTGCGTTTGAACTGTAAGTCCCTATCGTCGTTAAGTGTCTGCTGTGCCTTCTGTTCTGAGGCACTCCGCTCGTTAAACATGTTCCGCTGAGATTCTAGCTGACGCTCGGTTTGATCCATAACGGTATGAAGTTTTTGGTTCATCGTCAGCTTAAGGTTCTCGTTCTCCCGTTGATAGTTAGATATCCGCTGTTCATAGTCCTGAACCATGGTATCCATAAGATTTCCGAACGTTCGCTTCATCTCAGAGATGTCTTCGGCCTTGCGCTCATGTAGAACCTTCATGAACTGTGCTTTATCCTTGCTCGAGTTCTTGTTGACCTCATCAAGGGTCGTTAGGTGCTTCTCTTCGACGTATTTCATCGACTGGTTAAAGTTTTCTTTTAGCTTCATGACACGGATGTTTGCATTCTTCTGCTCCATCCGCAACTTTGATTCGAACTCCTGATGTTCAATCTTGTTCTGGCTTTCACGCATCCCAATCTCTTTCTCCGTACGTTCGCGTTCTGAGGAAAATGCCCTCAGCTTTTCAGCGTTGGCAGTATTAAGCTTTCGCTCCTCTCGAGCAATAGCTTCAACGCTTTGTGCTTTAAAGGCTTCTTGGAACTTCGTGTGATCACCTTCCGTCTTCTCCATATAATTCTGCTGCAGCTCTGCGAAGTTATCCTTCATGGTTTTCAACCGATTTTGCTGCCTGGCCACCTCAGAGATCCCCTCTTGCTTCGCACTGAACTCTGCGAACTCGCCGGACCCGTTGTCGCGCCGGCGACGCTCGAGTTCAATCTTCCGCAAACTGTCATTGAATCCGCGTCGTAATTTTGCAACGTCTTCTTGATGCTCGCGATTTGTCTGCCTAGCGCTCTGCTTCTGCGCCTGGACAGTACTTGCATTTTGATCACTGTATTCACGGGAGGTCTTGTCGTTATTCGTCTGGTACTGCTCCTGCATCGCTCCGAGACGATCCTTGCTATATTTGCGCAGTTGACCCAACTCGGCGTCTTTGACTTCATTGGCCTGCTTCAGCTCGAAGTTGATCCGGTCCTTAAGTTCGGCGCGCTTGTCCGCTGCGTCCTCATAGGCACTGCGGAGTCGGTCTTCCTGAGCGCGCACCAACTGTTGTCGCTCGCGTCCATATTGGTCCTTTAATTCGCTACCCGTTCCCTCGAGCCTACTCTGATATTCAGCAAGTTTATCGTTGAGATTCTCCTGGAGCTCTTCAACGTTTCCGATGTACTTCTGTTTTTGCATGGTTTCGATATCTGTATTTCGTCGTTTCTCTGTATCGAAAGCCTTTCCGTAGCTGGTCCGGATGTCATTCAAACGCTGATCAAAATCTTTTCGCTTCTTCGTTGCTTCTTCGGTGAATAACCGCCGCTCTTCTTCGATTTTTTCGGCCATTTTGCCAGTTTGCCCGTCGACCGCGATCTGTGTTTTATCTTGCATTTTATCAATGTTTTTCTGATAGTGTTTCTCGAGTTCGGCTCGATCCTTGACGTGATTATCTTTTTGTTTGGTGATCACGTGCTCAGCGCGCTTCTCAGTTTCGTCAACACGACGTTCCGTCGATTCCCTCAAGTTCTTTGCTGCTTCATGAAAGAGCTTACGTTCGGAAGCAAGTCGCTTGGAGTAGTCTATACCGTTCATGGTCGTTCCCCTTCACCACATGGACATGGTGTCACAAACTAGTATAGCAGTGCTCGTGGGGAGGGGCGCCTTGGGTAAATCTTGCTGACCTACCCAAGGCGTGAACAGAAAGAGCGTTCTAGTCGGATTACTTGGCGAGCTCTTCGTCGATGATCTCGGCGAAGACTTCCATCGGCTGAGCACCATTGATGAGCTGGCCGTTGATAAAGAACGTCGGCGTGGACTTAACCTTGACCTTCTTTCCTTCTTCCATGTCTGCCTGAACTTGTGCCAGGTACTTGTTTTCAGCTAAGCACTTCTCAAAGGAGTCGAGCTTCACCCCGATCGTTTTCGCCGTTTTCTTGAGACCTTCTGTATCTAGGGCGTCCTGCTTTTCAAACATGGCGTCGTGCATTTTCCAGAAATATTCAGTCCCCTGCTCGTTCGCGCAAAGACCCGCCACTGCGGCCTGCTCGGCGTGGTTATGGAAAGGAAGCGGGAAGTTCTTAAAGGCAACTTTTACCTTATTTCCGTACTTCTTTTTGATCTCTTTCAGGAGGTCCGCGCCCTTAGCGCAGAATGGACACTGAAAATCTGAAAACTCAACGATTGTGACTTTTGCGTCTTGAGCGCCAGTCGAAGGTGATGTTCCGACTTCGACAGGAAAGGTTGGTCTCCGTGGCCGAGGAATGTAGACCTCAACCGGAGACTTTTTCGTCTGCTCGGCGATCCACTTATCCACGGCTTCCTTTTTCCTTTCCATACCCAGGTAGCTCTTAATTTTCTCACGAACCTGGGGATTGATATGCTCTGCAGGAATGTTTTGATCTTTAATGAAGGCGTCAATTTGCTTTTCAGAGATAACGATTTCTTTGGCGATGTATTTTTCTAGAAATTCGTCGTTTGAGATCCCCTTCTTGCGAGGGTCCTTATCCATAAACTTCTGAAGAAGAAGACCCTTGAGACGGTTAAACTTAATCTCAAAGACCTTTGACTCCGCTTCGAATAGCTCAGATTCGATGCCATCTTCGAGTTCAGCGTTTGTCACCTCGACTTCACCGACTTTCGCGGAAAGGCCTTCCTTCGCAGCAGGTTTAAAGAGGTAACTTGGCTTGCTGGTTGAATCAGAGCACGCAGAAAAAGTCAGTAGCAGTACAAAGGACAATACGCCTAAGAAAGGTTTCATAACGGAGATCTCCTGTGGTTAAAACTAAGCCATTCTAACGTAAAGGCACCGGAATAAAAACAAAGTGGTTTAGTCGCCTAATGCAGATGACGAAGAAACTCCTGAAACGCCGCCTCATGAGAGAGATCGTGATAGGTCCCCCGGGCGCGGATTCGTCCTCCCTCCAGCAACAGAAGGTTATGTGCCCCGAGAATTGTCTCCAGTCGATGGGTCACGATGATCGTCATAGAGCGAGACTGAAAAAAGCGGATAAGGTCCCGTAGTGCCGCTTCGAGCTCAGAATCAAGCCCTGAAGAGATTTCATCCATGAGGATAATAGGTTTTTTGAGGAATAACGCCCGCAGACCAGAGATCAGCTGTTTCTGTCCAAGGGAAAGTGACTTCGGCCGGATCATGTCCTCCGGGTTCAGCTGCCAGCGTGAAAGATACGGTATCGATCCTTGTGCCAGGTCCCAAAACTCAGCGAAGCCAACATCGGCCCCCAGGGTAATATTAAACCGAAGAGACTCAGAGAAGACGTGGGAATCCTGTGA
>JAIYDC010000136.1 GCA_027487685.1 Pseudomonadota bacterium
TGATATTCTTTGGGAATGAGATCTGCATTGAGGTGCCGCAGGACCTGGAGAACCTTAGCGAGATGAAGATTTTCATCGCCGCCTTCAAGGCGCTTCAGAAAGGCAAGACCAACGCCAGAGCTCTTAGCAAGCTGCTCCTGAGTAAAACCTCTATCCTTCCTTCTTTTACGGATAAAGTAGGCAACCGCCCCAAGTTCTCGTTCGATTTCAGCGTTTGATCTTCGGACAACTTCCATGTCGCCTCCCTTTCTACTTATTCATTCTAATGGGAAACGAAGTTTCTGCAAGTCCGCTGCGGAACCGGAGCACCATCGGACCATATAGGACCGGCCATTAATCCGAGAATTCTGAGTACTCAGCAGTCTCCGTTGCTTCGAGAGGCCTGTCTTCAGGCTCGAGCATCGCTGCATGATCGACCACCTGCTCATTCGGAATCTTTCTCTTTTTATAGAAGTCGGGAACCGCTGCCTCAGTCTTAACGACCGTAATGCTCGAAACCTTCCTCTCCTCAAAGGACTGAGCAAAGGCCGCAAGGGCCGCGCCCTTCTTCGACTTCAAGATGTTAAGTGCAGTTCTGCCCCGACCGTCCCGGTCTCGAAAATCCGCCCCCTGCTCTTTCCAATAGGAAAGAAGCGGAAGACATTCTTTTTCAGCAGCAAGGGTCAATGGCGTTGCTCCGTCCTGGGCGCGATGGTTCCACCCGATTTTCCCATTTTTCGTAAGCTCACCGACGAGCCGATCTGAGCACCAGGCGCTAGCCATGTGAAGCAGAGTCCAGCCGTTCTTACCATAGGCCATGTTTAAATTGGGCTTGGCCTTAAGGAGAACTCTCAGATAATCAGCATTATTGTTTTTCACTGCCAGAGTCATGATGTCCTGGGTCCCAAGAGGATCCTGCTTGATGAATGCGCTCCCCCTGCCGACGAGACTGCGAGCGAAATCGATTCGTTCAAAATAGGAAACTCCCTGGGCGACAGTATATGTCTTTCCGTCAATCGTCGGGAGTAGACTATGAACATCCCCCCCGGCGTCAAGGAAGCGGTCGAAGGAAGCTAGGTCATTTTTAATCAGAGCAAGAAGAGCATCGTCGACAGAGGGAGTTTGTACTAAGGATCTCCGAGTTTGATACAACCAAAGCCCAGATAAAGACGTAGCGCTGACAAACAGAGTGAGAAAAATAACGGCGTACTTCTTCTTCACAAAATCCCCCCATGGAAAATGCTGTCGAGTAATAATCTTACGACCAAGCAAGGAATTGGTTTCAACCAAAATCTTCGAACTCCCAAAGTTTCGAGGCTTTAAAAAATTTCAGAAGATGATTTTGGGCCTCCCTATGCCATGAAGATTTGGCAGTTAACGATATTAAGCTACAATGAGTAAGTGAAACAGATCGTGGCCATGACCCTCATTTTTTTTCCGATGCTCCTTAGTGCCTCACCGGCCGAGGAGAGGCCCGACGCTAGGATTTCATTTCTCGAAAAGGCACAAGAGATCTTTGGGGCCCGCGCCAACTTCGCCGCGAACCGGCTCGACTCTTTCTTTGCTACCGACCGGGCCGATGACGAATTCGGCCGTAGCAGGATCCGGATCAGGTCTCAATTCCTTCTCCGGGAGCGTGCGGCCTCGGACCTCAACAATCAGTACCGGATAAACCTTAAACTCCCCCACCTTGAGGACAAATTCCGCTACGATTATTACAAGGATAAGGAAGGAGGAAAAAAGATTCATAAACCAAAGGATAAGTTCCTCAGCTCACAGGAACGGGAGCTCCTGAAGCACAATCGGTTGAGAGAAAACTGGCTCTTTAATACAGACGTTGGTGTTGGTGTTGCAATACCTCCCCGTTTAACAACCCGTGCGCGAGTCCGTAGAAACTTTGAGGCCGGAAACTTCATCCACCGTTTTGTTGAGCAGCTCACTTATGTGACAGACCAAAACGGCCTTATTGAAGAAACCTTCCTCGACTCGGATTACATCTTAACTCATAATCTGCTGTTCCGGTTCGTGAACTACAAGCGCTGGCAAGTTTTAGAAAAGGAGCTCTTTACCAATCACGGACCGAGCCTGATTCATAGGGTGACTGAGAACGATGCCTTTAACTACAGTGCAACTCTCCAGAACGTTTATGAAAATGGAACCATGTTCTTGAACAACTACCGGCTGGCCATCAACTACCGACGAAACCTTTACTACCAGTGGATCTACCTTGACGTTATCCCCGGCATCGATTTCCCTAAGCTCTGGTCTTTCCGCCGCACTCCCTTCCTCACCTTGCAGCTCGAGGTCCTTTTTGGCGGTTCATAGGCAAAAAAAAAAGGGCCCCGAAGGGCCCTTAGGAAAACTTAGAGATTTGCGATCAGTGGCGCAATCAGGAGCGACACGACTGACATGACCTTGATCAGGATCGCGATCCCTGGGCCAGAAGTATCTTTGAACGGATCACCAACCATATCGCCAACGACGGCGGCCTTGTGCGTGTCTGTTCCCTTCTTCTCGCCTGCGAGCTTGCCTTTCTCAATGTACTTCTTGGCATTATCCCAAGCGCCACCAGCGTTCGCCATGAAGAGCGACATCGTAGCACCGACGGCAAGAGAACCTGCGAGTAGACCAGCGAGGGACGCTGGGCCCATGATAAATCCAACAAGGACCGGCGAGAAGATAGCGATCATCCCCGGAAGGATCATCTGCTTAAGGGCGGCCGAAGTGGCGATATCGACGATCTTCGAGGGCTCAGGCTCGGCCTTGAGTTCCATGAGACCAGGAATTTCACGGAACTGACGTCCGATTTCAACAACGATGGCACCTGCAGCTTTACCAACAGCAAGCATGGTAGTCGAACCGACAAGAAACGGAAGGACCGCACCGAGAAGGATTCCAATCAGAATGTTCGGATCTGTGAGGACTAGCTCCACAGCGCCGAGGCCTGAGAGTGAGCGAACGTGGTTGATCTCGATGTTATAAGCGGAGAAGAGTGCTAGCACCGTCAGGATCGCAGATCCGATCGCATAGCCCTTACCAATGGCAGCGGTGGTGTTACCGACCATGTCGAGTTCATCGGTGATGGCGCGAACTTCAGGGCCTAGGCCTGACATTTCAGAAATTCCACCAGCGTTATCAGAGATGGGCCCGTAGGCGTCCACGGTCATAACGACCGCAGTACCACCAAGCATACCGACAGCAGAAAGTGCGATTCCGTAGAGGCCCAGGTATTTATTAGAAAGGTAAGCAACGACGGCCACGATAATCATAGGAATCGCGGTGGACTCCATACCGATGGCAAGGCCATGGATGACGTTAGTACCGGCACCGGTTCTGGCAGACTCAGCGATCTGCGCAACCGGTGTTGAAGAGGTGTAGTAGTCGGTAATGAGGCCAATGAGCGTGCCACCGACGGCGCCGATTGTCAGGATTGCTGTCACTGACTGAGTGATGTTAAGGGTCGACATGATAACGTAAGAAACGACTGCAAGGACCAGCGGTGGAAGGATAAGAGCCCCACGGAGAACCTTGGCCGGATCTAAACTTGTCATCATCCGAGCGACAAAGATGCAGAGGATCGAAACGAGGAGACCCACGGCCGAAAGGACCAGTGGAAGACCAATCGCGACGATTTTATTCATGGCCGCGTCGGCTTCTGAGACAAGCATAGGAAGCTGGGAAGAAGTGATGGCGATGGCCATGGCAGCAACGATAGCAGCAACCATAGACTCATAAATATCTGCGCCCATACCTGCGACGTCACCGACGTTATCGCCAACGTTATCGGCGATAACGCCAGGGTTACGTGGATCATCTTCTGGAATGTTTTCGATAACCTTACCTGCGATGTCTGAGCCCACGTCTGCGGCCTTAGTGTAAATACCTCCGCCGATCCGAGCGAAGAGTGCGATGGATGAAGCACCGACGGCGAACGAGTGGAGGACTGTTGAGAGAACTCTATCCTCAGAGTTTTGGAAAAGGAGATAGATAGCACCTAATCCGATAGAGCCGAGGCCCGCAACTGAGAGACCCATGACCGCACCACCATCGAGGGCAGTGAGGAGAGCGAGGGGCCTAGAACCAGTCCTGGCGGCCTGAGTTGTCTTCACATTCGCATAGGTCGCGGCCTTCATGCCGACATAACCCGCGAGGAGGGAGAGGAAAGCACCTAGGATGAAAGATCCTGCGGCCAGACCTCCGAGGCCGTAGCCAATGAGAGCACCGATCACGACGCAATAGATGGCCAGGACTTTGTACTGTCTGAAGAGGAAGGCCATAGCACCTTCGCGGATGTAACCAGCGATGCGCTCCATCGTTTCAGTTCCTTTACCAAGGCGCAGAACCTGCATGTAAAAGAAAGCGGCGATGGCGAGTCCAAGTACGCCAAAGATCACAGGGGTCTTAACCCACATCAACCAAGAATCCATCATGATGATCTCCCTAAGAATTTCCA
>JAIYDC010000028.1 GCA_027487685.1 Pseudomonadota bacterium
CCCTATCTCGGCGGCCGCGGCAACATTTGTAACGAGGAGGCCTATAAGGAAGAATTTCATGAGTTTCTCTCAGAGTTAATGCTTCGTCTTCCTACCACAAGAAGACCCCCAAGGAAAAGGACTCCTGTGAAGACATCCCGGATAAGCCGCCACGGATCGGGCAGACCCTTGGACAGCGGTCCCTCGGTGATACGGGGAGCGGCCATCTTCGGGTTACGGTCATAAACCCTGAAAGTTTCGTCGTCGAAGACGAGCTGAAGGCCTTTTGGGGGAGAGAAGAAGTAGCGCTCCTGGTAGCGGGCGAGGGTATCCACGGCCGCCCGCCCTTTAGGGATCTCAACCACCAACCGGCCAATTCCCTGAAAATTTCCGAGGATTAAGCGTTGCCGAAAGTTGACTCCGCCGGGACGAAGGATCTCGTGCCGGTTGGGAGCACCTAGGGTCATTAGAGTGTGCCGGGGAGAGAGGATCATCACCTGACCTTCAACTCCCGCCCGCACCCATGCTTGCAGGGCATGCCAACTCGAACCACGGATGGCAGGAGATTGATGAACCGTTACGGGGGAAAGCCACGCCGCCGCTGAGAAGCTTACCGCGGCGAGGAGATGAAACAGCGACAGTTGCTGGCGGTTAAGAAACTCCAGACCGGCGCCAATGGCCGTCATCCCGAGGATCGCCTCTAGCGAGAACTCTTTCCCAAGGGCGGATGCAAACACGTAGGCCAAAATCCCCAGAACGGGTGTCTTTAAGCTAAAAATACGCGCCATGACCGACCTTCCCCATGGCATGGCCAATACGGGGATTAACGGAAGGAAAGGCAGCCAGGGAAGAATTTCGAAATTCAGAGAAAGGGTTACGGGTGACATGAAGGCGAGATCCCCTGGAGCTAGGTGGTAGAGCCAGCCGAGGTAGAAGAGTCCTGAGAGTGCTGCAGCGGCAGGAAAAGTTAAAACCAAAAACCCGCCAGAAACAGATTCTCGAAAAAGATCGCCGCGGATAAGGATCGGTACTAACGCGAAGAGAGCGAGAGCGTAAGCGATGCCTAGGGCACCGGAGAGGACGAGGAGTGCGCTAGAGAAGCCCATTAGGAGAACACCTCGGCCCAGGTTTCCCGCGTTTGCCTCCAGGAGGCCTTTAGTGAAGAGCCAGAGGAAAATGAGCAGCAGGAGGGCCAGTGGGTTTGAGGTGAGAACTTCGAGGGCCTCAGGATGCGACAGGCAGAGAGTGATGAGAAGCAGGCGCAGGCCGAGCTGGCCCATGGCCTCGACCCGGAAAAGGTTTATCGCCAAGAGGAAAGTAAAGGTCCCGAGGATCAAGACATAGGGAAGGAAAAAGCTTTCCACTCCAAAGAGCTTCATCAGAGGCCCAAGTAGGTTATGAAACGCCAGAGGAGCATTCGAGAGGTAGGAGGCAAAGCCCAAGGGATCTGCAAGGGCAGGACCCTGAACTCCCCAAAGTCTTAACTCAAGGGCCGGGAGGAAGAAGCGCTCACGGAGTTCGAGACCTGCGGCAACGATACCGAAGAAAAAAGTCGCCAGGAAAAGGGCACTCCCGATTCTAGGACGCATCTTTTACCAACTGCTTTGTCATCTTGGAGAGGCCATGCTGAGTTTTTTCCCAGTAAAAAGGATTCGTGAAGAGCTGCCAAAGACCCTTCACTGCGGCCCGCGAGAGCATAAGCCAATACAGCGGGGTCGAGAGGGCCCAGGGTATAAGGTGGTACTTCTTGCGCTTGAATACACCGACCATTTGGATGTAGATAAAAAACGCGTTCCCGAGAAGAAGGTTTAACAGCGAGAGGTAGAGAAGCGGCTCGATGAACATGGGATCAAAGACGTCGGTTCCCGAGATGAGCCAGTAGCCAAAGACACCATAGAGGAGCGGGGTCACAAGGGCCGTCAGGAAGGTTCCGCCGATGAAGAACTGGAACGAAAAAAAAGCTCTGTGTCCGATCTTGTTCCAAAGTTTTAAGGGCGCTCGCATGTGGACGAGGTAGGTCTGCATGTACCCTTTAATCCAGCGTGAGCGCTGACGGATCCAGTTCCCATAATTGGTATTCGCCTCTTCGAGGGTGGTTGAGTTCACCACTCCTACGGTGTAGCCAAACTGGGTGAAACGGATTCCGAGATCAGCATCTTCGGTGACGTTGAAGGGATCCCAGCCACCTACGGCGCGCAGGTAGTCGGTGCGAAAGTGGTTCGAGGTGCCACCCAGAGGGATGGGAACATTGAGCCGCTCAAGTGCGGGGAGGTAGAAGTCAAACCAAAGAGAGTATTCCATGGTAAACATCCGTGTGAGCCAATTCTCTTCGTCGTTAAAGAAGTTCAGTCGTGCCTGAACCACCGCCAGGTTTCGAGGACCCTGGCCAAAGACCCAGTAGGCCTTCTTAAGCTGATCCGGCTCTGGTTTATCTTCGGCGTCGTAGATGGTCAGGTACTCACCCCGGGCGAACTGGAGTGCGTAATTGCAGGCCTTGGGTTTTGTCTTCGGATGAGACTTCGGGACAACAACGATTTCCATTCTCTCCCCGAGACACAGTTCGCGAGCACGGGCCTGGGTTTCATGGTCGTCTTCTTCGAGCACAAATTTGATGTCGAGTTTTTCTTTGGGATAGTCGAGCTCCGCCAGAGAGCGCACGATGATCGGCAGAACTTCTGGTTCTTTGTACATGGGTACCAGGATGGTGTAGGTCGGAAGCTCAGCTTCCTTAAGTTGTGCCAGGTCTTGAGGTCTGACCTTCATGTCCACGGATCGGTGGGAGCCTTTCCATGCCAGCATGAACTTAAAACCAAAGCTTACGACAAGAAAGATGGTCACAAGGACGTTCACCGCTAGAAGGAAGCTCCATGGAGAAAGGAAGAGCCAAAAGAGTGATGCGCTGGTCAGGATGTAGAGGGCAATGAGTTGCTCTCCGACGATGACACGGGCTGCGGAGTAGTGGGGATATGAGGAGGCGAGAGCGTAAACCGATAGGTGGGAGAGGTGCTCGCGAAGACCCACGTGGAGGTGATAGAGGAGTTGGAATCGCGACGTCACGATCAGTTCTACTTTGTCCCCAAATACGGTCTTGAGTCGCTTTACTTTCTCGGTTGTAACATCGGCCACTGCGAGCTCGGTTTCCGAAAGGGGAAGAACAAGCTCATCAAGGCAGCGCCTGGCCTCCGGCGCCGTCAGGTGTATGAGAGTGATGGTATCAGGAAGTTTTTCTCGGTAGCGCAGTCCTAGCTGGGACGCAAGGGCCCGATCCAGTTCCTCTGGTCTCAAGATACCTTCCTGAACGAAGATCTGACCCAACTGGACTCCTCGCTGGCGCTGAAGCTCGAGCGCCCGAGTAAGGTCCTCTAGGGTTATCTTTCCCTGAGCGGAGAGGATCTCCCCTAAACGACTCATAGAGAAAACTCTTTCCACCAGGTGGTGAACAGCGCTTGCCCTTGTCCTACGTTTCGTCCGGCGACGTCTTGGAGGAAACCAACCTGGATCGCTTCACCCGAGCGGTAGCGCCAGGCCACACTTGGCCCGACCTTCAAGAGGTCATAGTCGGTGGCGACCGTGGGGTTGGTGTTGGAACTTAAACCATCGTCGTTTTGAAGACCTTTTGTGTAGGAGACATGACCAAGTAAGAGTAGGGAGCGGAAGTTTTTTCCAAAACTCAAGTCTCCCCGGAGCTGGTCTGCGGGAGTCGAGAAGCGCTTCCTAAATCCGGCTTCAAAGGTGATGAAGTCAAGGCCAGCTAACTGATAGATGTCTTGAAGGTAACGAAGTTCTAGATCGTGCTGTCGGTTTCCAGGTCCCGGATCCGATCTCCGTGAATAGGCCGGCGCAGTTGCGATGAGTTGAACTGCCCGGGCCCCGGAGAGGTCTCGCTGGAAGCGGTAGCGTAGTCCAAGACCCTGGTCACCGCTCCCGGTGAAGCTTCGATTGGTATCCGAATCCTCGTAACGAAGTCGGTTGAGTGCCGCTCCAGAGGCCAGGACAGCAAGCTTTTCCCGAATGGTGTAGACCGCATAGTACGTGAGCTCGCTTTTGGTGAACTTCCCAGAGTTTCCAAAGGAGTCTCGGTCGCCATTTGCATCGAACTGAGTTTTGGCCGCGTAGGTATTCATGCCTAGGAAGAGTTGCCCCTTTCCCAAAGGCGGAATATCGGCCGCGGCGAAGCTTAAGGCCGATGCTAGAATCAGGAGAATCCCAATCACTTGAACTTTTTCCCAAGCGCAAGGAAGGCAAGAGTGAGGGCCACCCAGGCAAGCCCAAGAAGAAGGTAGCGCCATTCTTCAAGGAAGGTTAAAAACGAGGGCCCCTTACCATGGCGCGCGACTCGCTCTCGAAGTTCTCGAGTCGCCCCAAGGGCCTCCATTCGCTCCGCTCCAAAAGCAAGTAGGTCGTGGTGATCGGGGGAGAAGCCCGGTGCCCGAGTCACAAAGGGCCCTCCGAAGGCCTCAACCGTAAGGGTTGGAGTTTCATCCTCGAGGCCCGCAGTCACAAGAGTTACTCTCCGCAGATTGGAAACGGAAAGCTTCCGGGAAGCCAGAAACTGAAGCACGACGGGATCAGTAGTCTTGGGTTGAAGAAGGCGGATTCTGCGAGGCGCAGATCCTTCGGTGGACGAAAAGCGAATGCGGTCGACGTTCAGGTCAAAGGACTTCCGGAGCCAGGCGAGCTGGTGGAGCCAGCGCAGATCAATGGCGGAGGTCTTAGGCACAATAACCTCAAGGTCCGTATCGACTCGGGCAAAACCAACGAAGTCCGCACCGGTTTCTGTCGGCGCTGCGTACTCCAACGCCGAGTCCTCCAGGAGCCTCAGGTCGAAGTTCCTACCGTAGTCTTGGCCACACTTGCCGGCCAGGTCGTTGCGGCGCACCTCAAGCCGAAGGGTACTAGGCCATTCCGGCAGCCGCTCTGGCAAAAGCACCTGGTGGTACTGAGGAAGTTCGGAGTCGAGAAGGGAGATCACCCGCAGAAGTTCTTCTCCGAGGTAGACGTATAGAGCGGCCGGGCGTTGGCCGAAGCTCGGTGCTGTAGTGAGAGACAGGTGAAGTTTAGTAGGTGTCTCCGTGCGGCCAGGAAGTTTAGGAAGGTTCACTGACCAGCTGCGGCCACTGGCCGTGGGTTCACCCGTCGCAGAGAGTCCTAGTTCGTTTCTCGCGAGCCAGGTCCTGGGCACATCATCTGAGAGTGTTAGGGATGGCATCAACCTTGCCTGAAAAAGACCTCCGATGTCACCTAGAAAAGGAGCGGCACTAAACGAAGCCTTCAGAGGAACGTTGAGGGTGTGAGTGCCGTTGGTGGTGCGTAGTTCGATTTCTGATCCAGAATCAGTGAGGGTGATCTCGGCCTCCGCTAGAGGTGCTACAAATTCGACGCGCCCACCGGTGCTTTGGACGATCGTTATGAGTTGGAGAAGAAGTTTCATTGTTTCGGGCGATCGGTCGGCAGGAACGGCTATCCGTACGACTTGTGGAAGAGTTAAGAAAAAGTCTTCTACAGTGAGTTCCGAATCATTAAGGACCAATTCGAGGGCAGTGCGCTCAGTCACCCGAACTAGGCCCTCACCGAGCCGCTGGTCGAGACAGGGATCTTCTGAGACAATGTTAACGAATTGGAAATCGAAGCGACCGTACTTTGCGGCAAGAGAAGTCTTTGGCAAAGGTAGGGTCAGCGAAGTTTTAACGAATTCAGACCCGTCGGTGCCTTTGAGTGGAACTTGCGCCAAGGGAACTCCCTCTAAAAAAACCTTAACCATGGATGGCGATTTCAGGAGAGGAGAACTTTCGAGGTCAAGCTTAAGGGCAGCGGAGGAGATCCTACCGGGCGAGGGCAACCGCAAGTAGACGGATGCCGTTGATTTTCCTTCCCGAGAGATCAGACCGTTGGGATAGCCTTTTTGTGCAAGAGATTGAGTGTGCGTCACGGCAAAGCACAAGGTCGGCGCGAGCAAAGCCAGCAGCAGAAAGGACTTCATATGATCTCCTGAATTTTAATAAAATTTTATGAGTGTGGTCGTAGAGCTGTCAATCAAATCGCCAGACTGAATCGAGGGCAACAAAGATGGTCACCCCACCCGGACTTGAACCAGGAGCAAAACCTTAGGAAGGTCTCGTTTTATCCAGTTAAACTATGGGGTGAACAGCACTAGGCTAGCAAACAATTTCGATTTTAGATATGGCCAATTTTCTCCGGCGGAAGTGTTGACCCTATCAATACATCTTTAAGAGATTGAACGGATAACCTCCCGCTACTTTTTAACCTGAATATTTTTAAGTCCTGCGAAGGCATTGTTCTTAAACTGCGGTCCTGTTGGTTGCTGAGGTCTTGATTCCGGACGGGGCCCACCACCACCTCGGCGAGAGTTGGGACCAGTACCCGTACCCGTGACTCCCTCTGTCTGAGAATCGGTCTTGCACGACAGAGAAATCCGGCGCCGGTCCATATCGATCCCCAGCACACGCACCTTAAGTTCTTGCCCCACTTTAAGCACATCCATCGCATTTTCTACGAACCTGTCACTCATCTCCGAAATATGTAGAAGCCCATTCTCTTTGATGCCAATGTCGACGAAGGCGCCAAACATGGTGATGTTTGTGACTTGCCCCTGGTACCATTGGCCAATTTTGAGGTCCTTTAAATCTGAGATACCCTTGGTGAACTCCACTGATTTAAAAGCTGTCCGCGGATCCTGGGAAGGTGCCTTGAGGCACTTCACAATATCCCCGAGAGTGATCTCGCCAATCTTATCTTTTAGGGCCCGATCAGTGGCAAGTTCGTTCTGGAGCGCCTCATCGGTGAGAAGATCTTTGAGATCCTTCTTCTTGCTGGTCACCCATTCATCGAGTACCGGATAGCGCTCTGGATGGATGAAGGTGCCATCCAGAGGATGGGGTCCGTTGTAGATCCGGAGGAAGCCGGCGGACTGTTCAAAGACCTTCTGTGAGAAGCGAGGAATTTTCAGGAGCTCGGTGCGGGACGTAAAGCCCTTGTTGGCCTCCCGGTACTTGACCACGTTCTGCGCTACTGTGGCGCCAATGCCGGAGACATAGGACAGGAGCGGGGCTGATGCGGTGTTCAGATCAACGCCCACGAAGTTCACGCAGGACTCGACCACGGCTTCGAGGTTATTCTTGAGCTGGACCTGGTTCACGTCGTGCTGGTACTGGCCTACGCCAATGGATTTAGGGTCGATTTTTACTAGCTCCGCCAGAGGATCCTGAAACCTTCGGGCGATGGAAATAGCACCCCGGACGGTGACGTCCTTATCTGGGAACTCCTCTCGGGCGATATCAGAAGCCGAGTAGATTGAGGCCCCAGACTCGGAGATCATGGTGGCCTTGACTTTGCCGTCTTTCACTTGCTGGATATGGGACTCGATGAACTCCAGGGTTTCACGCCCGTAAGTCCCGTTCCCAATTGCGATGTACTCAACCTTGAACATGTCGATCATTTTCGTAATGATCTGGGCAGCACCGACTTTGTCATTACGTGGCTCATGGGGGTAGACGACGTGGTCCCCGACAAATTTTCCATTGTCATCCACGATGACGAGCTTGCATCCGGTACGTATTCCGGGATCCACACCGAGGACGGCCTTGGATCCAAGGTAGGGCTGAAGGAGAAGATTCTTAAGATTGATGCCAAAGACGGAAATTGCTGCAGTGTCTGCAATTTTTTTAAGTTCGTTTTTCACCTCGAGGTCGAGGGACGGTTGAATATAATTGGTAAAGGACTTCTCGGCGCACTTCTTTAGAATCTCGAGGTTACCTAGTTTGTCCTTGTTTGGGAAGAATTGTTGCTCGATGAGGCCAATGCCCACCTCGGGGATAATCTCTGCATCGACCTTCAGGATTTTTAGGTTCATCCCTCGGCGCATGGCCATATACCGGTGGGAGGCCTTAGGATCTTTGATCTTAGCGAGGGGTTCCGAGAATTCAAAGAAGTCTTTAAACTTCGACGCATCCTCGATTTTCTCTCCGTCCTTCCTGAGGCCCGCTTTCATGACGCCTGAGTCCCAGAAGGTGTGCCGAATTTTCTCTTTGAGTTCGAGCTGATGAGAGAACGTTTCGATCAGGATATCGCAGGCACCGGTGATGGCCTCCTGGACATCCTTAATTTTTCCGGCCGTCGGTTTTACAAACTTCTCATCGAGCTCTGCCATGAGTGTCCGGATATCTTTTTCTCCTGTGAGGATCATCTCTGACAGGGGTTCCAGGCCATTCTCTTTGGCGATCATCGCCTTGGTTTTTTTCTTTGATTTATAAGGAGCGTAGATGTCTTCGAGTTGGGTTAGTGTTGCGGCCACTTTGATCTGTCGTTCTAGCTCCGGCGTCAAGGCTTCCATCTTTTTGATGGCATCAATGATATAGGCGCGGCGCTTTTCAGTCTCTACGTACTCATTATAGCTCTCCTGAATATCGCGGATTTGGACCTCATCGAGGTTTCCAGTCACTTCCTTTCGGTAGCGGGAGATGAAAGGGATGGTACATTCTTCTTCGAAGAGAAGTTTACACGTGGCCATGACTTTCGCCGGGGTGATCCCCAGTTTTGTGGTACAAAAAATCATTGCGTTCGGATCGAGTGTCTGCGCGGCCATGGTGAACGTGTCTCCTGTGAGGTATGCAAAAAATCCTGGACTCAAAGGGTAACGAGACCGAGTGGAAATTGGCAAGAAGTTGTGAGAAGATGTGAGGGGAATTAAATGAAAAGGATTTGCATTGACGACTCTGGCCATCATAGGTAGTGGGATCGCGGGGAGGAGTCTTGTTTACTCTCTTGCTCGGGAGGGTAAGCTTCTGGAGAAAATTGTTCTTTTTTCCTCCGACCATATCACTTCTCCATGTACTTTTAATTCCACCGCGGTAGCAGCTCCCAGAGGAGTTACCAAAGGTCACTCCGCACTCGGGGATCTCTTGGTTGAGGGACTGGCAGAACTCACAGAGCATGTCAGGACCGATCGGCCTTTGGGCGTGACGGCCATAACCCAGTACAACGCTGCAATGGAAAATCTTGACGTCTTCTCGAAACGCTTCCCGAGGGGGACGGAGTCCAGGGAATTTTTCCGCGCGGCAACCTATACCGCTGAGGAACCTGCTTTCCTCTTCGACACCCGCGCCTATGGAGATTGGCTCCTCTCCTATGCACGGGCCTTCTATGGGACTCGGCTAGAAGAGGTTTCAGAGCTTGTGACAGGTATTCGGAATACTTCTCCTGTAGGTCTCACCACACTTCAGGGGCGAGTGGACTCTTTTGACCGTGTCGTCTTTGCTGGAGGCGCCTACAACCGCTTCTGGAAGTCTCTGGCACCTGATACGGAACTTGCGACTTCGCGACCGGTACAGGGGAGCTACCTCGAGTATCAAAACGTATCCTGGGATCGCCCCTCATTTTCTCTTACTATCGAAGGAGATACGATCGTCTGGAACCGCGCCCTACGTCGTCTGTTCGTCGGCTCTACGACCGAGGAACTCGGGCACCTTTTTCCTCCGCTAGGAGATCTGCGTTCCATGCACCAACGTTTGGTTTCACGGGTCGTGCTTCCTCTGCCGAGTTTTGAAGAGGGTCTCATCAGGGTCGGCCTGCGGGAGAAGGCCAAGCGTCGTGCCCCCTATCTTGTCGAGCGAGGTGGGCTAGTCTTTATGGGAGGCCTCTATAAAAATGCCTTTACGGTGTCGCTGAAGATCTCCAGGGCCCTCGCTCGTCAGCTCCCTTAGCTCGCTTGTAAAACTCTGAAAGACACCCATCCTCTCGGTGGCGCTCACGGAGAATCTGAAGATCTATCTTCCGAACTGGAAGCCGTGCAGAAGCTTCGGTGGCGGCAGCAGCGGCGATCATTTTTTCCAAGGCCACAATACTTTCCTCGTTCTTCCGATCAAGATTCCGACAGTCATTGGACGGCACGTGGATGAAACCAAAGCGCTGTTCGGGATAGCGCCAGGCATACTGGTAGGCCACGTTGTTACACACAAAGCTTCCAGCATCGTTAGAAACAAAGACCATCCGGCGCTCCCTGGGTGAGAGCGCGCAGTACATTTGTGCCAGTGGATAGCGAAGGCCTAGTTCCTGTGGGCCATCTGGATTGATGGGACTCGACTTCCGCATCACTCCGCTATTGTCCGGACCGAACGAGTGGTCAAGGTTTCTTCCCATGATCTCGGCCTTAAGGTTACAGCCTGTTTCTCCGAGACCTAGCACCAGCGATGGAACGGAGGGAAGCGAGCGTACGCAATCCTCGATTTGCCCGAAGGAGCGCTCAAAAACCGTCTCGAGTCCACAGAGCTGAACTGTGACTTCTGGGTTATTCCGGAAGCGGGCCTCCAGCGCTCGGGCGACTCGTTCTGAGTTGTTAAAGGAGGCACCACCAAAGGCGTCGAAAAAGCTCACGACCACCAGGGATTTAGCGTCTACCGTTGCTGAGAATAGAAGCATCAGAAAAACCATATTCATGGACTGTTCTTCTCACCTTTTCAGATTCTAAGAAAGAGTATGCGGAATTTTTTTCCACCTGCCGATGAGCACCTAAAGACACATCAACTTGGAATTTAGGAACCGATGAGATCAATATCCACTCTAACCAAAGGATGGCCTATGAAAAAATGGGTTTTTTCTATGGCACTTTTTGCAACCTTGGGTCTCCATGATACACAATCCCAGCTCATGCTCTCGCATGACCACAGTCCTCCTCCTGGGCTTTTCGTATCGGGAGACTCGCAGTACCTGGATCCAGCGTCGATCGAAACCCGCGTTCTACGGGTGCAGGGGATGCAGATCGAGGGCTTTTCTGGGGCCTCTCTACAAAAGCTCCAGGCCGCTTTCGTTGTACTTGAAGAGGCGGTAAACACTGAGGAATTTAAGGAACGCGTACTCAATTTTAAGAACTCTAAAGGCCAGCGTGCTTTCGCTTCCAACAAGGGTCTGACGAACGAACAGATCTATGAGCAGTTCATGGAAGGCCGCGAGACACTTCAGCCAGAGACCGTCGGTGAGATGAATTTCTACCTTCGACTCTACCACCGCCGGTGGTCCAGAGTAATCGGTTTTACTTCGGCGACAACGAATACGATAAGTATCAATTGGCGCTTCTTCCGAAATTATGAACCGGCCGATGTCGCGGCCAATCTCGCCCACGAATGGACCCATAAATTGGGATTTGATCACCGGTCGGCCAGTGAATACGATTCTGCCCCTTATGCCATTGGGTATATCGCGGGAGACATTGCCAGGAAACTCAGGTCAAAGTCCCTTCACGAATAAGATTATTTAGAGAGCTCGAACAGTCGCTCCACCACCCGTGAAAGCGGCTGTCCTCTTTTAGCCGAGATTTTCGAGAGTTCTACCGTTGAGGTGGAGACGCCTCTCTTTTCGGCATCCGAGAGCGGATAAGTTCGGTCATTCGGCGCCCAGATGAAGTCCGGCAGATTCTTTGAGAATGACTCACCCCGGAGGATGTTATTGCGGGAGTCGAGCTCAAGATCGTAGACATAGCTCTTCGTCAAAACCTTATCCATTAAGGGACCATCGGTGTCACTGAGATTCGCTTCCCGCATGTCCCGGAAGTTCACGGTGAGCTTCACTCCCACAATGAAAGCTGTCTGCGGATGCCGGCGGCCAGGTCTGGCAAAGCGGCTTTTCTTATCGAACGATTCCTTTACTGCTTCGAAGTCTTGAGACTCCTCATCATCGAAGACGTTATAGTAAGTCACCTGATAGCTCTCGACGGGATAATTCCAGACTTCTCCACCGGGAGAAACATCGGCGATGAAGGTTTTCTTGAGCTTCCCGACACGGGTCATAAGAGCACGGTGAAAGGTTCCTGGATTGGTTTCATCACAGGCGCCAGTGAACGTGCCAATTACTGGTCGGCAGCGTTTTCCGATGAAGATAACCGGCCCCTGAGAGCGGGCGTACATCTGTGAACCCAAGGCTTTGATGTCTTCCGGGAAGAAAGTCAGTGATAGACCCTTTGGTGTGACAAGAGTGACGCTCTTGCGAGGTCTAGGCATCTTTTGGGAGGCGGAGGCCCAGCCGTCGCAAAGACCACGCCAGGTCTTCACATTTCCATTCAGGTTGCCTTTTTCTCCGAGCTCCCAGGCGTATTTTGTGAGGGTCATTTCTTCATCACCGACCAAGAGGTCGTACTTCTCTGCGGGTGAAAGTTCGTTCTCACGGCCGGTAAAACTATAGAGAGGAAGTTTCAAATAGAGCTCATGGTGCTTGTCCCACTGGGCTTTCCCTTCCAGGAGGAGTCTCAGTTCCGGTGCTCGGTAGCGGACACCAAGGGATCCCTGGTACGTAGGCCAGTATGATCCAGACCATAAGTCTAAGTTCGTTTGTCCTCTATCAAGGCCCAGCCTCGCTGCTTCGGTAAGGGAGCGGATTTCCCTCTGACCTTCAAACAGAGGAGTCGGGTCCTCTTCGGTCTTGGCCGTCTGCCCAAAGGCAGCGGCAGAGGCGAGGGCCGTGAGTAGTACTAGCGTTTTCATCAGATCCTACCTTCGCGACTCGTTCAGGAGTGTTTCAATAACGTTGATCAGCGGCTGCGGACGTGGGTAGCGGAATTCGCACTCGACCATGATGGGTGCTCCTCCGTTTTCAGGGAACACTGGGCACATCGGAGAGACACCCCAGTAGCGCTTGGATTCCTCATAAACGAAGCTGTGTGCGCCTCGAGCGGCCGGCGCAAAGTCTCTTGGAGGAAGAGTACTGCGAGAAAAGTTCCATGTCGGGAGAGAGAGTGGCCTGAAGTATTCTTTCCAGTCCCGTGGGACTACCCAGAAAAAGTCCGGCTGGTTGGTCTTGGTATTGATCACCCCCGGCCCCCCTTTGCGGGCCACGCGCCACTGGCCTCCGACCACTTTCCCACGCCAGTCTAGCTCGAGGTCATAGGTAAAGCTGAAGTCGGAGATCTTGTCATCCGCCGGGCCGTTAACTTCGGCCTTCCTTGCATATTCCCAATCGACATACTTGAGTTTGACTTCGACACCCACGATGTGAGTAGCCTCTGTATTTCTCGAGTTCCGGAATGGATCCTTATCGCCGTAGACAGAGCGGGAAAGTACAGACTGGGCGAGGGGGCCCTCTTTTCCGGTCCTCGGGTTAAAGTAGTAGAGTTCATACCCAGAGACCGGCTGATTCGCGATCGCGGCTTCGGCAGTTTTATCCACCACGAAGCTTCTGCCCTCGATCCCGAGAATGTTGATCAGGGAAACATGGAAAATTCCAGGGTGAACGTCCGCGCAGCGTGGGAGAAGAGTCACGTCATCACGATCTTTAACTAAGTCGATGTAGCGGCCGTTACTATCTTTGTCTGGATTTTTCTTATTGCAACGGTTTCCTTCGAAGATCACGTTTGATTGGAGTGTGGAGTTCGCCCACATAAGCGAGATAAGGGCCTTGATGTCATTCGGGTAGAATGGCATCCGTTTGCCATTAGGAAGAGTGACAGTGACGGTACGCTCAGGTCGTGGAGTGTGTCCTGCTGCGACTGCCCAGCCGTGGCAGATGCCTTCCCAAAGCGCCATTCTTTTATTCACGCTAGGAATGCGGTGGCCATCTGGAAGATTGATTGCCGAAAGGAAACCCCATTTCTTCTCATTCCCCCACTTCTCGGCATAGGCCCATACTTTGTTGGTAAGATCGAAGCTGGTGTCCCCTAGGAGAATGTCATACTTTTCAGAGGGTGCAAGCTTAGCCAGTGCCTCTTCATCGAGCTGGTATATTTGAGGATGCACCTTCTCTGCGCGCTTCTTATAGTCACTTACGTTTTTCTTCCAATCGAGGTTGCGGCGAATTGAGAAGATAAATGTATCAAGATCTTTGTCTTGATACGTATTCCCAACCATACCCTGGTACAGAGGCCAGTAAGGCCCACCCCAGGGCTGAATTTTAGTATTGGCACGATTTAGGCCCCGCCGCTCCATCTCAAAAACGTTGGAGAGGTAGTTTTCACCTTCATTGAGTGCGGTGAGACGGGCCTTAATATGGTCCGTTGAGTAGGGTTTGAAAGGGTAAATTGACTTGTTCGGTTCACTCACTCTGCCGGGATCCTTGCAATCCTGAGTCTCCTCGTCACAGTCGTCCTGATCAGCAACCATCTGGGCGTGTCCATGGCCCGAGAGGACGGCGAGAGTCAGGGACATCATGAGATAGTGCTTGGTCTTCATAGTACCTCCGTTAGAGAATATGTGCTGTGGTGTATCAAAGTTGTGAATTGATTTCGAGATCTTTCGGCCAGATTAGTAAAGAATACAATCCTCGGTGACGGGCCATTTTGAATCTGAGGGGATGGATGAAAGAAGGGCCCCGTAAGAGGCCCTTGGATGGAACTTTGAGAAAAGGAAAAGGTCTAGAAGCGCAGGGTAAGGTCGGCACCGAGGGCGCTGGTCTCCGGTCTAAACTTCAGCAGCGTCTGGGTGAAAAGCCCCACGGATTTCAGAAAACGGATTTTCTGAGGGAAGTAACTTAAGGTCAAGCGAGCGCGGTCTGAGAGGTTGTTATTGAAGTCCTGCGAACTCGATTGAACACCCCGCTGATCCCAGTCGAAGGTGACGACGGATCCGAGCATCCAGCGGTCACTGAAGCGGTAGTTCAGGTAGGGACCTCCGGAGACGATCATGGTCTGAAGCGGCGTCGGTCTTCCGCCGAATTCCACCGGGAAAGGAGGTGCTTTGACGTTGTTTTGGTAATACATCCGATAGATCTGGCCCATGAGACCTGCGCTCCAGCTGACACTTGGGAGGTTGAATGCAAAAGACTGGGCCACAACCCAGGCCCAGCGCATTTCGTCATCTTTTGAGATGTTGGATGTGGGGTGCTCATAGGAGAGTGTTGTGTAGAGTGTGCCGAAGGACAGGGACAGCGAGGGTATGTTGACGTAGGCCCGAGCATTGAAGAAGAGCCAGTCTGAGGTATTGGTATAGACTTCCCCTCGGTCGTTTTCGTTCCTGACTTCTCGGGTGTAGCCATTGACCGCAGAAAGGGTCGTGCCGATGGCCCAATCCTCGGTAATCTGGTGGCGGAGATTTAAGGCATGGAAGGATTGCAGCGGGGCACGTCCGGTCCCTGGAGAGTCAATGCCCTCTTGGAAGACGTTGTAGGTCTCGGATCCTGATCCCACTGGGGTTGGACCCAGAAACTGCTGGTAATAGGAAAGGGAGGTGTTCTCCAGAAGCCGACGTCCCAGGTCTTTCTTTGGCATCGAGCGCAGGAGGATTTGTCCCGGGGTGTTCTGATTCTGACTCTGGTAGCTGCCTTGATTATTAACCTGGGCAAAGACCGGGTCGTTTGAGCTTTGAGCGCAGACAGTGCCGGCCGAAAGGGCACCAACGGCGAAGAGCAAGGTCCGAAGGTTGAAGACTCTAGTGATCATAGTTTGGTCCCGGCCGTATTTTTGTTCGCGGCAATGTTGAGGTTGTCGAGCTTCTCACGGTCGGAGAGAAATTCTTTAAGGTTATCGATGACGATCATCCGCTGGCTGGATTCGATATCCTTGCCCAGCCGATTCTTGATCTCTTCGCGGATTCCCACATATTCGAGGGTCAAATTGTGGAGAAGAGTTTCGTAGAGCAAAGAAACTTTAGTGCGAGCTAACACCTCGGTCGGAGTCAAGAGCTGGCCCGAAATGTCGCGCTTGAGAAGGAGGGCGAGTTCCTCTCGTTTGGCCGAATACACGGACTGGAGTACCCAGACGGTATTTCGGACGGACCAGATGTACATATTAAGGCCCATGTTTGAGGCCTCTTCTGCCTTCGAATTCTGAAGGAAGAGGATCTCCCATTGCCGCTTCATGTAGCCACGGAACTCTTTGGTATCGAAGACGTCTTTTTGTTTAAAAAGGTCGGAGTTGGCCACCAGATTGCGTAGAACAGTACCGGTTTCTTTTCTGTTCTTGGCATAGTGTTCTGCTAGGGCGCTGATCCTCTCGTGGCCCGCAGGGCGCTTAAGGTTTTTGTAACGCCATGAAAGGATATTGGTCATCTCTTCCATGAAGACAAAGGCCCGACCTACATAATAGTCGTTTCGCTTTTGCTCCCGATCCTGATCGAGCATGACATAGATCTGGTCGAGAATGAAGCGTCCCATCCGGTCCCAAAGATAGAGCTGGAGCTGCTGGGTCCGATTGATCTCATTGAAGAGATACTGCTTCATCTTGGGAGAGAGATTGGGGTTCTCACCTCTAAGTTTAAAAATGGCCTGTGAGTAGCGCTCGAGTTCTTCCCAAGTGGCCTCGACCTGGATGGGAAAGTTGTACTGGGTCTCCAGCTGCTCGAGGCGTCCCATGCGTGAAGCGTATTCGATGTTCTCTTCGTAGGCGATTTGAAGCTGCTTAAAGTTACTCATCCGCTCGGCCCAGGTCGTTCTATTCACGGCTTCAGAATCCGTCGTTAGAAGCATATTCATGTGGGCCGGGGTTATCTGTTCGGTTGCGCCGTCTCCCAAGTTCACGACGTACGGTTTCGCGGCCCCCGTGGTCATAGGTGACTGGTAGATGATGTTTCCCAGAGGAAGCAATGGTTGAGTTGACGCTTGGGGGGCGGCCTGAGCTACGGACACAGTGTCTTTAACGAGGTCCGTGTTAACGGCGGCGATCGCCTGCTGAGATCCTAGGTCACTAGCGATCTTGTCGGAACCTTCAAAGAGGCGACCCACTCCGGTTTTCGCCTCGAGATAGGCGGCACGAACTCGGCCCACCGCCTGCATGGCATGAGGATTCATCGGCATGGTAATGAAGTAGTAGGTAAAAGGGCCATAAACGGCAAGAGCAATCGAGTAGCCCAGATTGTTTCGGACCGTCTGAAAAAACCAGATGATCTTTCCGACAGTATACCGGTAGAAGAGACCATTGAAGTTATCTAACGGTCGTTCCACGAACCGGGCCAGGAAGCTCTCTGTATTGCGGAAGAGAAGACTAATTTTAAAGGCGAGTTTTGAGTAGCGATGAGCGCGGATCTTCGTTCCCATAATTTGGTCACGCTCTTTCCGGAGGTTTCCGAAAACAAGTTGCCGCTCTTCCCAGGTGAGTACGGGGTCAAGCTCCGCGGCGAGGATTTTATGGTAGACCGCTTTGATCGCTGAATCTTCCACTTTCTTTCGGATCGGAAGCTCAATCGTCGGAGACCGGTCAAGTGAGCGCAGGAAATTCTCCACGCCGTGAACCAATGCGGTCTGGGAGCGCCCCTCAGCAGCATTCTTATATTCGAGAGAGAGGTAGTTATAGAGGTGGTTCAGGATTGGGCAGGAAAGATCCATCTCGTGGAAGTCAACGACCACGGCCTTAAGCGCTTCACGGTCGGCGGAGAAAGTAAGCCCACCCTTGATATTGAAATAGTCATGCCGCTCTTGTGTCACCCCGTCCTGCCGAATAATCCGTTTCAAAACGTATCCAGTTCCTCCCAGAATGAGTCCCACCAGAAGCTGTCCCTCGATGCCGTCTTCATGGTATTCAAAACCACTCAGACCGTTCTGGAACTGAAGCCTTGAGACAGTGCCGTTGATCTCATAGCTGCGCTGCCCACCGTCCTGGAGAATTGTCTCCAGAAATGGCAGCAGCTCTTCAACGTCCGTAGTCAGGAATTCGTGCTTCATACTTACCTTGCAGCTATTGCTGCTGTTGCTGTTGCGTCTGGTTGTAGCTGTTCCCAAGAGAGATCGTCGACAGGATCGGCCGTAGGGTAATCGACCGGTTAAGGTCGAGTTTCCGGGCGAAGCTTACACCATAGAACTGATGGTTTCCGATTGCTGTCAAGGCCTCGTAGTCGGGACGGGCCTTGCGGATGGCGCGCTTGATCTTGGTCTCATTAAGTTTGATCTGTCTTCGGTTCGCCGAAGGAAGAGCAGAGCGGATCTCATCCCAACCGATCTCCAGGCCCAACTCCTTGGCGAAGGTGATGTTCTTGGCGTTCTCCAGTGCGGGAATAACTTCCTGGAGTGCTTTGACCTTGACCTGGTTTGAGTTTGGCATCATGTAGCCAAAAAGCGAGCCATACTTGTCGAGGACGGCATCATAGTCTTCGCGGGAAGAATTGATGCCTGTGCGGATCTCAGTGATAAGGTCCGTTAAGAAATAGGGGACAATCCGATCGGCAAGACCATAGAGCGGCTGCCGCTCGACGGAGATATCCACGTTAAGGCCTTCAAGGCTGGCCGCGGAGACCCCGAGGAAGTTACCGTAGAAGTTCAGGAAGTACGCCTGGGCAATGGCGCCGTCTGAAAGGGCCTTGGCCTCCATCTTTGTCGTCTCTTCGATTTGATGATAATGGATGACCTCGTGGCCCGCGGTATAGATCTGTGTTAACGGATCAAGCTCTTTCCTGATCCAGATGAAAATGTCTGAATCAGAGAAAAGGCCGTGGGACTTTCGCTTCTTGGCAAAACACTCGCCGGCGTCCTCACGCGCAGATAGATGCGCTTCCCGGATCTTTTTGGTTGAGAGGATTGAAATTTTGTTCGGTGTCAATTCATTGGTGAAGATCTCCTCGAGGGCGAGGCCTTGTTTCTTAGCAAACTGCTCGAGGTTATACATAGCATAGGGCATGGCCGGCATGAGTTCGATCAGGTCTTTCACTCCGACCCGGCGAGAGTTCATGATTTCTGTCATGCGGGCAAGGAATGGGAACTCCTGGAAGTGAGCAGCGCGCTTTTGAGCGATGAAGGCCTCCCGGTCTCGGACCGGGAGTTTCTTGGCCTCTCCATCGACGGCGAGCCATGCCGCACGGGCCGCCCGAACATGGGATGGAATATAGTCCGATTCGGTCAGAAGCTCGCCGGTGGCGAACTCCCGCTGAGAGGCATTTGCAAAGCCCGTCGCCTTGGTAAGTGAGGCCTCCGAGAGGCCGAAGGTTTCAAACTTCAACTCCGGGTGGACCGCCTCTGGCGAGAAAAGCTTGGCAAACTCAATCGCTTTCTCAGAGTTCTGGAGGCGCTCCCGGACTGTAGACATAAACGCTTCAATGAGCTTCATCATGTTGCTGGCCGTTTTACCGGCGATGGATTCACGGCGGAACGAGGCTTCGATGGAACTCCGAAGCACTGAGAGAAGAGCGTTGAATTCCTTTTGGAGCTTAACGTCTTCACCGGCACGGTCAATGAGTGCGGCCCTGAGGTCACGCAGGATCTTCCTATCATGCTTGCGATGTTCGGTAGTGTAGTTTTGGTAAACGATGTCTTGATCTAGGACCAGGAGCTCGTCCATCAGGTCGCGGAAATCCTTTGAGAGTCTGTTTTTTCCTTCGAGCTTGGCCAGCATTTGAACCAGCCGAAGCTGATTTGTGTTTATTTTTTCGAAGTAGGCAGAGATCTCGGTCTTCGCTTGCTTAGTCTCGAGGACGTCGATCACTTTGTAGATCGGCTCAATTGCACGCGGATTCAAAAACGAGAGGACTTCCCGGCATTGAGTCTTAAGTGAAAGAGTTAAGCCGAGGAGGGTATAGCTATCGGCGGTGCCATTCTTCAGGTGATTGTACATCTCCGAGGCAAGGCGGCCTACCTGAATCAGTTGGGCAGCGACGAACATTGGAAGGTGCGTCTGAAGAGGAACCGGGGCTTTGGGACGGATGAACTCTGCCGCACTCACGGCCTCAGGTGAACCCACGTCGTCGACCACGACGAACGGGGCGTAGCCGCCGCCTTTAGACGTATTGACGATCGAACTCATCGGTCCTTTCTCTTCCGGAGCGTATCGGACCAGAGCATTGTGAGTCATCTTCGGAAGTGCTTTTGCTCCGCCACCGTAAAAGACCCAAAGGCGAATATCGGCCGCGAGGTTAGCAAAACGTGATCCTTGCTTGTCCTTCATGGCCACAGGGATCCGCGCGATTTTAACGAGTTTTTGATAAGCGTAATGACCAGGGTTTTTCCGTATCATCTCCATCACGTCTTTCTTCTGGTTCTCGGAGAGAGTCTTCATGATGTAGATTCCGGATCCGCCGGAAAGATTCGGCGCTTTGATGACCCAATCTTCCATGTTCTTTTCGATGATTTTGACAGACTCGGCCTTTGGCGGAAGTGTATCCGGAGGAGTGATCTTGGGCCCATTGGTCTGTAGACCGAGCTCCCGCAGCTTCGGTGCGAAGAATTTCGGCGCGTAGGTGGTGAGGGCCGCCAAAATGATTTTGTTGTCGAGGATGCGGTTAAGGCCACCCATATAGATGCGCTTGCCGATGATGGCCTCCAGAAGACCTGGCACGGCGTAGTCGCTCTGGAGTGGGATGGGGTCTCCATTCACGTCGAGAACTAGCGGAGCTTCTCCTTCCTGCCCGAGCTTGAGTGAATCCCGCAGGAAAATCGGCTCGTTCGTATCGGGATCCCGAAGGAAGATACCTTTATCGATATCAAAAAGAGCAGAGTCGGCATTAATCCGAGAGTAGATGGCAGTGACAATCGGGTTTGAGCCGTTGATTGTACGCAGGCGGATGTAACCCTTTTCATCTTGAAAGAGTTGGACCGGATCTGCGTAAACCAGACCCGAGTAGGCGGCAAGATTATGAATTTCCGGAGCGGCACCATTCATTCCCCCCGGTGGGAGTATGACCTGGATCCCGTCCTTGATGCTGGTCCAGTCCTCTCCAAGAGAGCGGTAGGTTTCGGCCAGCACAGAAAAGTGATCGTTCGGGAGTAGCCGACCTAAACTCTCGAGGACTTCAGGATTCTGCTCGTAGTGGCCCTCAAGCACGTTCATGTTGTTTGAGGCGCCGCTTGGTGCGCCGGCGTTAAGCTCAAGGATTCTGAACGGGAGCTGAGAAGGAAGCTTTTCGAATTTCTTGGATTTCAGGATCTTCTCGAAATTCTTCGATTGCTCAACATAGTCTTCGATCAATACGAGGTCGAGTCCAACATTATCAAAGAAGGGATACTTCTTCATGTTCGGGTGATGGAGTTGAGGGAAGTAGTTTGGCGAATCGATGATGGCCTGGATAAAGATATTCCGGATTTCCAACGGCAGAGATTTAACAAATGGTGAGTCTTTGACGGATTTGGCACCGTAGATATCCTGGATCACACAGCGGAGGGAGACGATGAGAGCTTGCGCTGCTTTTTCGATGGTATTAAAGACTGATTTCTGGAGGGGGACTATAGTCGTTGTGCATGGGACAGTGAAGATCTTATAGTTACCTTCTGAATCAGACTTCTGAAACGTCAGGTCCCGTTTGCGGATGAACTTGGTAAGATTTTGCGACTCTTTAAGATGAACGGCGACCTCCCGTGAGAGAAGGTTTTTCACTAGCCCACGAGAGTGGCTGTATGGCGCCCGTTTCCTTCGGGAGGAAAAGATATAGTTGGCGACATCGACTTTAACTGATCCGATGAAACCCTGGTTGGGGTTGTACGGACTGAGCTTCTTTCGAGCGTTTTTAACTTTAATCACTTTGACCTCTCCGGAATGTAAGCGAGCGAATGAATTTCCAAATTAAGGGAAGTGTAACCAAATGAGCAGTGCGCTGCATTAACAACCCCCGTAGTGAGTAATAACTACACGAGTGGTTGGCAAATCATGTCTTTTGAATTCCAAAACCCCAGTCCGGCAGATGCAAATCTGGTGACAGAGGAAGAGGAGCCTTAATTTAGATACTTATGTGAATTGATGCGCTTGCAATGAGGACATATGTCTAGAGTTTGGGCAATTTGGTACAAGAAGCAACTTACCAATTTTATTGATTTTTTTATTGAGTTTAAACCCACTGACCTGCTCTAAATTAAGAGCCATTTGCAGGAAACTTGACCCTGAACAAGCTCCCCCTGGGTTGGAGATTCTCATGTCGTATGGTCGCGTTATGGATCTGTGCGATCTTAGCAGCAATGGATAGCCCAATTCCGCTCCCAGGGATCTGGCCTGTGCCGCGCCGGAACCGAGTCCCCACGATCTCTATAAAAGTATCGCCTGGTAGACCCGGACCCTCGTCCTTTATGCATACCTCTGTCTGACCTTGCGCCCGTTTAATGGCAATCTCAACGATGCTTTCATCCGGCGAGTACTTGATGGCGTTATCAAGCAGGTTTTCAAACACCGCATCCAAAAGTTGGCGCTCCGCCGGCACCTCGAGTTCCCCAGGGCCCAAGGCCTCATCTATATTGAAACGAATCGTTGTCCGCTTTTCCCGCGCCTTGGCCTGAAGCCGTGCTGACGTTGTCAGGAGGAGGTCATCGAGGCGAACCGGGTGGAAGATGACTGGGACAACGTCGGCCGAAACGCGAGAAACAAGGAGCATGTTCTTGACGAGCTCGATCAGCCGTTGAAGCTCCTCACGAAGGGAGAGGTGAAATCGCTTGATCTCTTGAGGTGAGCGTTCTTTGGCCTCCAGGACGTCAAGTTCACCCTTGATGATGGCCAGGGGAGTGTTCAGTTGGTGGCTGGCGTTAGCAACAAAGTTCTCCTGAGCTTCGAAGGCCGTCTCGAGGCGCGCCAGAAGACTATTAAGCGTATTAGTGAGTTCCTCTACTTCATCTCCCGTATCCACCATCGGAAGACGCAGGGAGAGATTCTGGGCCGCAATAGAGTTGGCGGTGTTACTTAATTGGCGGATCGGCGCTAGGGCGTTTCCGGTGATCATAAATGAAATAAAGCTAGAACCCAGGATCATGATCGGGATCATGAAGACCGTTACCAGTAGATGATTCTTCTCTCGATCGAGGACTGAGTCAAAGGAGGTCGCTACTTGGAGGATCGCGGCTTTCCCCTGAATATTTGTGATCTTCATGTTCACGCCACGGTAGTTTACACCATCACTTTCGAACGTTAGCAGACGGTGAGTATAATCCTGCTTGAGAGGAAGCTCCGGATCATAGGGAATCATCAGAAGGGGTGCTCCGGGGGCCCGCATGATAACCTTTCCGGAAATGTCCCGGATGGCGTAGCGGGTTTGCTTAAGGATAAAGGGAAAGACTTTTTCAACCTCTGAGCGAGGCACCTCAATAGTCATCCCGGCCCCGGCCTTATCCACAGTGAGATGATCTGAAAGGTCGATGGCCAGGTTGATAAGATTTGAATCAAAATCGGCGCGTCCTGAATCAAAGTATTCTTTGGTGATGACATAGGAGAATACAACCAGGACCAGCCCGAAGAGGGTCGCGTAGACCAGAGTAAGGCGGAAGCGAATCCCTTTAAGGTGCTTATTCCAGCTTGTTGAGGACATAGCCCTGGCCCACCACAGTCTTCAGGATTTTCTTTGGGAAAGGGACATCTATTTTTTTCCGGAGGTGGTTAACGTAGACGTCGATTACGTTTGAGTCTGGGTCGAAATCCGTCCCCCAGACCTGACGAGCGATTGCGTTTCGATCAAGCACTCGGTCCACGTTCCGGAGAAAGATCTCCAGAAGGGTAAACTCCTTGGTTGTGAGATCAATGCGGATCCCTTCTCTTGTCACCCAGCGGCCTATAAGGTCCATAGTCACTTCACCGTTCTTGAGTTGGGCCTTGTCGTCGACTTTTCGGCGAAAAAGTGCCCGTACTCTGGCGAGAAGCTCTTCGAATTCGAAGGGCTTGGTCAGATAGTCATCGGCACCAGCGTCCAGACCCTGGATTTTGTCTTTGGTCGTTGAAAGGGCGGTGAGCATGAGGATGAACCCTCGATGACCCCCGATTCGGAGTTCTTTGGCGAAGTCCACTCCACTTTGGTCGGGGAGCATCACATCAAGAATCATCAGATCGAAGCGCTGAGTCTTCATGAGCTCCCGGGCCAACGCTGGGGACTCGGCCGTCTCAACCTGATAGCCCTCTTCACGGAGACCTTGTTGTATAAGTGCGGCGACTTTTTTTTCGTCTTCGACGACAAGGATATTAACCATACTAACCTCGCTGATGAAATCACACTTAAAATTAAGTTTTAGGAGTTTCCGTGTCAACGCCTATTGCTCTGAAGCTCCACTACAGGGAGCAAGTTAAATTTCATTCCTTTGCTTCAAAAAAGATCGATCATTTAATGTTATTGATCGAATACTCATTATCGATTTATTAGAATAATGTTTTTAGCATACTATAGGTTAGACGCTAACAAAGGATTTCTCGATGACCAAATGGATCAATTATCACCACCTTTTCTACTTCAAGACCATCGCCGAGCTGGGGAGCATTTCTAAGGCCGCAGAGAAACTTCTTCTGGGTCAACCGACTCTCAGTGCCCAGCTTAAGCAATTCGAAGAAAACCTTGGGGTTCAGCTGTTCGAGCGGCAGCACAAGAGGCTTATCTTAACCGAGCATGGGAAAATCGCCTTAGAATATGGCAAAAACATTTTTAGCCTCGGCGACGAAATGTATGAGGCGCTCCATGACCGGATGCGGCCTTCGAAGATGAATATTTCTATTGGCGCTCTCGACAGTATCCCCAAACAGGTCATGCTCCAGCTGACACAGACGGCACTTAAGGTCGCGCCCTGTAAGATTACCCTGATCGAAGGGAAGTTCGACGATCTTATCCGGGAAATTCGAGCCCACAAGGTGGACATCGCGGTCACCAATTTCTTCCCGCGCAGCGAGGCCACCAAAGGCCTCTTTCACCGCTCTCTCTCAAAGCGTCCCGTCTCCATCTATGGTGCGCCTCGGTTCCTTAACCTTGCTAAAAAATTTCCGGAGTCTCTGGAGGGACAGCCCTTCGTTCTCCCGACCTTCGAGAGTCAGTTGCGCTACGACATCGAGCACTGGCTCAAGCTCACGGGTCTCAACGTCGACGTGATAGCAGAAACTCAGGATATTGCGCTCAAAAAACTCATGTGCACAGGCCAGCTGGCAATGATCCCTGCTTCACTACCCACAGTTCAGCGTCAGGTTGAGGCACGGGAGTTGGTGGAGATTGGAAAAGTCCCGGGAGTCTTCGAGGAGTTCTTTCTCATTACATCCGAGCGAAAGATCTCAAATCCGATCGCCCAGGCACTGATGAAAAACTATGTCATAGCCTAAGGTGCTTCCGGAAATGCCACCGGGGGATTTCAAGGACGAAGGTTGAGCTTTTACCGTGCACGCTCCCGACTCGGATAGAGCTGCCGTGAGATTCGATGATTGATTAGAAAAATCTTATCGCCTCTCTTTGGTCCGCCGAATGGAGGATGTCATTAGAGGAAGTTTTCACTACCCCTTTCATGAGTAGGGAACTATTGAGAGATGATTCGAGAATCCCCAATACTTGGTCTACATATCCATTTGAAAGTTAAATTTTTGGGCCTTTGCTCGGACGAATGGCAAGAGATGCTCCTCAATGGGTAAAACCAATTCTCGCTCTATATTCAGAACCCTCCCATCTGTTAAGGCCAGCCTGTAAGTTGCAGCAGCTCCTAAAGTGCCTTTGGGACCTGAGGAATGGCCAGAAATGGTCCAAGATTGTATCTCCCTCCAATGCACTCGAACATATCGTTCAGCTGGTTGAGGCGAAGGAATTGGTCTATGCAAGATAAGGAGATCAGAAAAAAGAAAACAATCCTCACGTAAGATGAATTCTTGTCCTTTTGTTTGTAATAAACCTTCCTCAAGCCACATTTTTTGTCGTTGAAAGTGTTTTTTTAAGAACACACTCAGCACGGGTGACATAAACAGTGGCAATCCGGCAAAAGCAGGTGAAGCGTTTAGTGCAACGCAAATGGGGAATGCTGCCATACACCCTACTACCGAAAAACTGACTCCCGAAATCCAAACATGGCGGTCCATATTTACGACGTTAAAGGACTCTCCAAATTTTGGAATCGAAAGGATGATCTCTTCTTTCGAATCAACCGATTGTGCACGATTGACTTTTGAAGGATCAAGTTTGCGGTGAGATTGAAGAGAAATGAACTTGAGGTAAATCGAAGTCACAAAAAGTATAACTAAAAAAATGATCCCGGCGCCAACTACGATATCGTTCATAACAACTCCACACTGAAGGCGTAGCTTACACCCCAGATTGATGAAAGCGGGTCAGTTGACATAACAATGCAGTGTCGCTTCGGGGGAGTGCGGCACAGGCCTTGGATCGTGTCATTCATGGGGTACAAAGTTCAGGCAGCGTTAAAAATGGTAGCAACGGGCAGAATTGAACTGCCGACCCCAGCGTTATGAATGCTGTGCTCTCACCAACTGAGCTACGTTGCCCCGACAAAAAAGTAGTGTCATACTAGATTTCCTAATACTGTCCGTCAATATTATTAAATGTTTGTATGATGAAAAAATTGAGCCCTCGTTCCTATCAATCACTCTTTTTAAAGCACCTCTGGCGCTTCCTCAGTCGCGTTGTGGCCCAGGCAGAGCTTGCAGGAAATCATGCTGTTGCAGTTTCTGGTGGCCCTGATTCGATGGCCTTGTTGTGGGTTGCGATTCGCTTGCGCCAAGAAGGGAAGCTCGGACCGGTTCGGGCCATCTTCGTCAATCATCAAACGCGGGAGGGGCAGCACCAAGAAGGGGAGCTGGTGCGTCGCTTTTGCGCTGACCAAGGGATACTCTTCACCGAACTCCTGGCCACAAACCTTCGCTTCCCTGGCGGGAACTTTGAGGCGCGCGCCCGACGGGAACGCCGTAGACTCTGCCTTGAGGCCCTGGGGTCCCAGGAGCTTCTTTGGATCGGCCACCACCTGGACGATTCTTTCGAATGGAACTTTATGCAACGGCACCGATCCGCGCAGGTGGGATCAGCTCTGGGGATACCAGTGCGAAACCATAAGATCGTGCGGCCTTTATTGTGTGTGTCTCGGGCGCAGATCGAGCGGCTGGTTAAAATCTCTGGTCTTCCTTCAGCACTTGATCCGACCAACTCCGATGTGCGTTTTGACCGCAATTACGTTCGTGGGGTGATTGCGCCACTGATCCGTGCGCGCTACCCAAAATACCTCAAGCTTTATGCCCAATCGGCTAACACCCTAGCACAACTTCTCAATGTAAGTCTCCTTGCCCCTCGCATTGAGCCCATTTGTACCCACGGCTTTGAAAACGGGGTGGCCCTCGAGGGAAAGTGTTTCTCCTCATCTCAGATCCAGTCCCTGATCCATCAGTACTCGCTGAGTGATAGGGGAGAGATCAGCACGCCAGTGGATCGTATGCTTCTGGCGATCGAGAACCGAAAGAAAGGACCGTTCCACTTCAGCGGTGGCGTTGAGGCCTACTACTCCCCCGGACTGCTGCTCCTTTACCGTCGTGGTTTCGTGACCGCAGACTCCGAGATCTCCGCTGTTTTAAGACAACTCTCAACTCCAGAGCTGGAGGCAATGGGGGGGTGTACGAAAGTTGAACTCCAAGCAGCTTGGGATAGTCTTTTACAGCGACCGGACGCTCTGTCCCATCTTCCGGGTCTGGTTCTGGTCCTTGATACGCCCGCCATTCGGAAGACGCTTAACACCTCAGTCTACGATCCGCTATTTCCCGAAGTCTCGAAGATCTGTCAGGAGAAGGGTCTGCGTTTCGTGACATTTCGGAAATGTCTCGACACGTGGACGCAAAAGCAAGAGAGGTTGCCTGAAACGCTCGGGCTTGTGCCGTTGTATAACCTTTCTAATCTCTTTACTTCCCAACGATAGCGGACTTTCGGTATAATCAATTGAATCGATTTCCAGTCGGTTATTCCTAATGCTACAAAGAAGGTTTCTATCATGAGAAAACAACAGAAAACTTTAATGCTTTGGATCGTTGTTATTTTGATCATGGCCTTTGTTATGAAGGTCCTCGAGCAAAAGACGGTCACGGCAAAGAATATTAACTTTAGTAACTTCATCACCGCTGTCGAGAAGGGAAACATCGAGCAAGTGACGTTCCAGGGTGATAACACCATCCAGGGGAAGTTCAAGTCGGGCTACGAGAGTGGCGCTTACTTCGAGCTTACGGGGAACACCGGAGATGAAACGTTCCGGATTTTAAAGGGCGCTGGGATCATTCCTAACTATAAGCGTGAAGAAAAGCAGGGCTTCCTCGCGACTCTTCTTATTAACTGGCTCCCGATGATTCTTCTGTTCGTCTTTTTCTTCTTCTTCCTGCGCCAGCTTCAAAGCGGTGGCGGCAAGGCCATGAGCTTTGGGAAGGCGCGAGCTAAGATGCTGACGGAAAATGATAAGCGCATGACCTTCGTGGACGTGGCCGGTGTCGAAGAGGCCAAAGAAGAGCTAGTTGAAATCGTCGACTTCCTGAAAGATCCGAAAAAGTACACTTCTCTCGGTGGTAAGATTCCGAAGGGGTGCCTCCTCGTTGGCCCTCCAGGTACTGGTAAGACTCTTCTAGCGCGGGCAGTGGCCGGTGAAGCGGGAGTTCCCTTCTTCTCGATCTCTGGTTCCGACTTCGTAGAAATGTTTGTGGGCGTTGGTGCCTCCCGCGTCCGAGACTTGTTTGAGCAGGGTAAAAAACACGCCCCATGCATCATCTTCATCGATGAGATCGATGCTGTCGGTCGCCACCGTGGCGCCGGTATGGGCGGGGGCCATGATGAGCGTGAACAAACCTTGAACCAGCTCCTGGTTGAAATGGATGGCTTCGAATCCAACGAAGGCGTCATCATCATGGCGGCCACGAACAGAATCGACGTTCTTGATCCTGCACTTTTAAGACCAGGCCGCTTTGACCGTCGTGTGACCGTTGGCCGTCCCGATGTCCGGGGTCGTCACCAGATCCTTAAAGTCCATACCCGAAAAACTCCTCTTGCCAATGATATCGACCTCGAGATCATCGCTAAGGGGACTCCGGGCTTTACCGGTGCTGACCTGGCCAATCTTGTGAACGAAGCAGCGCTTTTAGCGGCCCGTGATAGTAAAAAGGCCCTGGCCATGGCCGACTTTGAGAACGCCAAAGACAAGGTCCTTATGGGTGTTGCTCGGAAGTCTATGATGATCTCTGAGAAAGAAAAGAAACTGACAGCTTACCACGAAGCGGGCCACACCCTGGTAGGGATGAATCTTCCTTACACAGATCCGATCCATAAAGTGTCGATCATTCCTCGCGGCCAGGCCTTAGGAGTGACTCAGACTCTTCCGAATGAAGACATGCTCAACCTCTCGAAAGAGAAAGGAGAGAACTTTATCTCCTTCCTCATGGGTGGCCGGATCGCCGAAGAACTTGTTTATGGTGAGATGACCAACGGGGCTTCCAATGATATCGAGCGGGCGACTGATCTTGCGCGTAGTATGGTTTGTAACTGGGGCATGTCCGAGCGCTTAGGGCCTATTAACTACGCCAAGCAAAGCCCTTCTCCGATGTATGGTGAAGGAGTTTCCTTCTCTGACGAGACCTCGCGGAAGATCGATATGGAGATCTCCAATTTTGTTCAAAAGAACTACGAAGTTGCTAAACGCATTCTTCAGGACAACATGGACTCCCTTCACCGCGTGACTGAAGCTCTGGTGGTGTGGGAAACTCTCGATGCCGAACAAATCCGGCAGATCATCGCCGGTAAGGACATAGGTCAACCCGTCATGACAAAGAAGCCGACCGATACGCCTCCCTCTGGAACCGTCGTTGGGGCCAACCCACTTTTCGGCGGCGGGGAACCGACTCCAGCGTAGTTGTGGCTTGAAGCTGCTACCTTTAACACTTAAACGAATGGGGGTGATGAATTTCACCCCCGATTCTTTTTCAGATGGTGGCGAGCTCAAGCTTCTATCCCACTTACAGGCCAGGATGAAGGCCTTTGGAGCGATCGACGCTCTTGATGCCGGGGCCGAATCTACCGCACCGATGAACGCGCCCATCACCGCCGATGAGGAGTGGAGGAGGCTCGAGAGCTTTCTGCCTATTCTTAAGTCCTTGCCTTGCGCCATCAGTATCGACTCCTACCACCCGGAGACGATGGAGAGACTAGCGCAGCTGTGGCTTCAGGAGAAGATCGGAGTAAAGCTTTTCTGGAATGATGTTTCGGGAAAGTTTGACCACTTCGCAAAGTCCTTCCTCGCACTCTCTGATCAGTTCCACTATGTCTTCTGCCATAATCGAGCGCCGACGCGAGAATTAACCGGGAAGCACATGGAGTTTCTTTCTCCTCTAGAGGGAGACGATTTTCTAGCGGATCTTGCGAGTTACTTCAGTCCTCATGCCCACCCTCGTGTGATCTTCGACCCGTGCCTCGGCTTCTCGAAGACCTTTGATCAAAACTGGTACATCCTTGACCACTTCCGTGAACTCCAAGAGGCCACTAGGCATGACCGCTGGCTTTTAGGGTTTTCCCGGAAGTCTTTTCTTCGGAAGCGCTTTAACTTAACTCTCAACGACCGCGAAGAACTGGATCGGATGCATGGAGAAGTGCTTAGTTCCATCCCCATGATGGGAGAGGTTTGGATTCGGACCCATCGGCCTGAGCTTCTGTAACTGCCCTCGAATATTGGTGTTACTCACCAATTCATGATGCCAGTTAGTTTAGTTGACCAAATCTCCTAAATCCGTCTTGTTGTTTTCGAAGTAGATGATGTCGACCATGATGCAGGTCGCGAGCATGAGGACCTGGGTCTCGGGTGCCAGGCCTGGTCGAAAAGACACAACAAAATTATCTTTGTCAGTGAACAGCTCATTCAAAGCACCGGACCACTTCTTTTGGATTCTCCCCAAAGATCGATCGTGGTGAAAAAACTCGAAGGTCCAGAAACGGAAGAAAGAGCTGTTGATCCGTGCCAGCTCTTGTCCTTGAGGACCGATGATGTCGAACTTTTTCCGAAACAGAGCGAACCGCTGCTCCAGAGTTCCCAGGATCTGACCTCTCTCGTCGGTGACCATGAGAGTTTTAAAAAACCAACGGAAGGGGAAGTGCAGGTGAAACCTCGGAGATCGGCCTTCGTCGAAGATCACGACTTTAAAGCTGCGCCAATGGCCCAGGATCTGCCTCAAAAGAGTTCCCCCCAGACCTGAAGCCTCTTCGGCAGCATAGAGGATAGATGCTCCCTGATCGTCCAGGATCCGGTACTTATTCCGCGTCTCAAGGCCCAGGAACTCGAATGGTTCACGCACTTGGCGGACGTGGAGGTTTTTGTAGCTTTGAAGGCGTAGTAAGAGATCACTCATGGACCTATCTTACCGAGGCGCCCTCTAGGGTGCAATTTCTTTCCTAAGGCGCGGTTTACTCTTTGAGCGAATCGTTTGTATAATTCTCCTATGCGCCTCTCAGGACTCACGCTGGAAACCGTTTACTTTGAAGACTATCTTTCGTTTCTCACGGAAGTGCTTGAGCTTGAGCTGTTTGAGCTGACGGATATTTCTATGCGTCTCGACCTCCAGGGTACCTGGCTTGAAGTGAAGAATGTTCCAACCGCCCCCTACCTCGTGGCAAGTAACGTTGAGTTCCTCCTTGACGGTGGAGAGTTTGATGCCCTCGCTCAGAAAGTCAGTTTTTTCTACTACCGGCGTGGTGCTTCGCGCTTTCTCTTTCTGGGAAGCAATGAAGAGCGCTGTGAATTAGTTGATCCTGACGGCCGTGTCTGGCGCTTTAAACTCGATCGGCCCGAGCCACTCCTTCCTTTGAAGGTCTCTGATCTTGCTGTAAGGAACTTTTAGTTCTCTTCGCTACTACTTTCTGGAATGATCCCCTCAAGTATTCTGCCATCGTTGGAAAGGGGATCTTTGATGAAAGCTTTTGTTACTCTTACCATGTCATTTTTCCTTTTCAGCTCGATCGCTCTGGGCCGCTCCTCCAAGGTTGAAGTGATCTATGGCGAGGATAATCGCCGAGACGTCTATGATTCGTCTGACTCGATCTTGGTCGAACTCGCCCGCTCTACCGCAGCGATGATCAGTCCCGCTAACCTGCGCATTGGGGCGACTGAGGTGATGATTTCTGCAGCAACACTCCAGTCTCGCGGCATCTGTGCCAGTGAGCGCTTCTCTCGCCAGATCTCGGCCGCGAACTGCTCAGGTTTCCTGGTTTCACCCACGCTTCTCGTCACGGCGGGCCACTGTATTCAGAACGAAGCGGAATGCGCTGCTAACCGCTGGGTCTTTGATTACCGAGTCAATTCAGAAGATCAGGGAACCGTGAATGTTCCTCGAACTTCTGTCTATAGCTGCAAGAGGATTATTTCCCGAGCACTGGATGAAGTGAGTAAAGAAGATTTTGCGGTGATTGAACTCGATCGACGTGTCATGGACCGGGCCCCACTGGCCTTCCGCCGTGAGGGGCGTGTGACTCCCGGGACGGCCCTTGCCGTGATCGGGCACCCGACAGGTCTTCCAACCAAGATTGCTGACGGGGCCACGGTCCGAGAGCTTCAAGACACATTTTTCGTGGCCAACCTCGATACTTATGGCGGTAACTCCGGCTCGGCGGTGTTTAACCAACGGACCGGTGAGGTCGAAGGAATCCTCGTGCGCGGCGAGAACGATTACGTTTCTGATCCCGTCCAGGGCTGCCAGGTGTCCAACCGCTGTGCTATTGGCGATTGTCGGGGTGAGGATGTAAGCTCCATCACCACCATCTCCGCCCTTAAGCACCTGCGCTAAAAAAATCATAAATTCTCAAATGACAGGAAAGGTCCGTATCTGTAGGCCCTTTTTGTTTGACGATCAAAGAATCGGTCACGGAGAATAAGATATTAACTCTTCAAGGAGAACAGAGATGAAATGGATTTCAATGTTGTTCGTCATGAGCGGGCTATCCGCAGCAAATGCTGCCACGATCGCAGTTATTGACTCAGGTCTCGACTACAAGCACGAAAGAATCGTTCCGAACCTCTGGACGAACCTCAATGAGGTGGAAGACCGCCGCGACAACGACGGTAACGGATACCAGGACGACGTCCACGGCTGGAACTTCGCCGAGCAGAATGGCCGGATTATTGATTATAAGTACCTCGGAACCTTTTCTCCTGATTGCAAAAAATACTTCGACGTTCAGGGGAAAATCTTCCTCGGGAAGGCGACTGAGACTGAAATTCAATGGATCCGCGAGAAGATCAAGGATACGAAGTTCATTCAGGAACTCTCAAAGTTCGGAAACTTTGTCCATGGCACACACGTTGCTGGGATTACAGTTGAGAACTCATTAAATAAGGTCATGGGCGTTAAGCTCATCCCGACTGAAGTGACTCCGTTCTTCAAGGGCCTTGCTAATAAGTCTTCATCAGTGGACCGTTGGGCCCTCCTCGAGCGGGCCTTCGACACTCTCGCGGGCGAACAGATGAAGCTCCTCACCGATATCGGCCGTTTCGTAAACTCCCATCAGGTCGACGTGGCCAATGGTTCCTTCGGTACTGGGTTTAACCAGGCGAAGGTCATCACAGATCTCGCGTACCGTGCGCTCTTTTTCAAGAAGCCCACGCCAGAGGATTCGGCCCGCGCCGCTAGGCTCTTCATCAACGCTCTCCTGAAGGCAGGCCAGGGCTTCGTCGCCGCCGCTCCTGAGACACTTTTCGTGTTCGCCGCTGGCAACGACGGCCTCTCGAATGACGAGTTCGGCACTTCTCCGGCGAATATCCGCGCTGATAATTCCATCACCGTCGGTGCGACTTACGAGAATCGCTTCTTCGCTCCGTTCTCAAACTTCGGTACCCGTACAGTCGACGTGGCCGCTCCCGGCATGCTCGTGACTTCGGCCATTCCAGGTAATGATACACTCGCAGTTTCCGGAACATCGCAGGCCGCTCCATTTGTGGCCAACGTGGCGGCGCAAATTAAGGATGCCAACCCGAAGCTTATGCCGAAAGAAATTAAGGCCATTCTTCTTGGTACCGTAGATGTGAAGAGCTTTCTTAAAGATAAAGTCTCTACCGCCGGCATCGTGAACTCTGAGCGGGCCGTTATCGCCGCACAGATGTCACGGACTGAGGGAGTGGCTTCTGCGATTGCTAAGTCTCGGATCCAGGTTCAGGATGCTGAAACGACTGGTGCTCCAGGCTCTAACCCTTCTGCAGTTGCTCCGCTTCCACTTTTCCCGATGTTTACTCTTTAATTATTCATTCTAGTTTCTCAGAGGGCACCTTCGGGTGCCCTTCACCACCATAGACACTATTCTTAATGTAAAAAACTATTTACCTGTCTCTTCTGAGATTACCTGTTCAAGATATAACGATTGTATGGCCAAGGAATCAAGAGGGAAGCTCAAAAGAGAATGATCTATTTCTTGCAAAGGTTTTTAAAGTCATACTGGTCAAAGAGTAAGTGTGCCAAGGTCAGTAAAATTCTCCATCACCGCATTGATGAGTTCTCGACTGATCGATTGATTGCACTTTATTCAAAGCTTGACCCTGATTTGAAACTTAAAGTTGGATAACTCACTAGATGGAAAAAACGCTCGTTATTTTAGGAACAAACAGAGATGACTCCAATACGCTAAGAGCTTTAAAGGATCATCTTCCTTTTGCAGGATATGAGCTCATAGAGTTGCATAAACTTAAGCTCCAACATTACACATACGACAGAGACATGAAGCCGAATGATGATTTTCTTTGATAGATTATCAGACCTCATCTCAACGTCTAAGCCTATAGGTAGGGCCTTATCAGGTAAATCAGTTTACCTCTTCAGTACAGGTAGCGACTTGGAACTGCCTGATGGGTTTGAAGTTCCTTTCAAGAGAACCTCGGATTACTTTGAGATGAAATATGTGAAGTCTATTTATGTCTCAGTTAAAGACTAAGTCCTGGGGCGAGTAGGGCCATATGATCAGTAAATGGCAGCAAACTTCTGTAACGAGCGGTAAATAACAAAGAAAGGAACAGTCTCGTCTTCACTCTCAAAATCTTGAAAAGACCTTGATCTGAGAAGCAATTAGCCCACTTCGGCTTGGTCTGAATTTTTAATGAGAGAGCGACCCCCGGAGGGGTTGCTCTCTTTTGTTGTGCTAGGGAAAAGGATTAGTCACTTTGCGAGACTTGAAAGGCATGTTACTTATAGGCCTTGATCTGACCACTCTTAAGCTTAGCAGTATATTCATCAAGAGCGATCTTAACTTTCGGAAGAAGGATATAGCAGGCCATCATATTCGGGAGTGCCAAAAGGCCATACACAGCATCCGAGAGGTTCAGGACAATGTTGAGTTGGGCGATGGCACCTACGAAGATAAAGGCGATGAAGACATAGCGATAAACCGGAATGAAGCGGTCACCGAAGATGAAAGTGATGCCCTGCTCGCCGTAATACTCCCAAGAAATGATCGTGGAAAAGGCGAAGAGGGTAACAGTTGCTGTGACGATCCAGCGTCCTGCCGGCCCCATGACCGACTCAAATGCGTAGGCGGTCATCTCTGAGCCCACGCCAACTCCTTCTGCTTGCCATGCACCAGTGAGAAGAAGAGCGACGGCGGTAATGGTACACACGACAATCGTATCAACGAAGGGCTCGAGGAGAGCGACGATTCCTTCCTGGACCGGAGTCGATTTCGCGGCTGAGTGGGCCATGGCAGATGAGCCCATACCGGCCTCGTTTGAGAACGTGGCCCGGCGAATACCCATGATGATGACTTCTTTGAATGCGGCGCCAGCGAAACCACCGACGGCGGCCGTTCCAGCAAAGGCACCTGCGAAGATCTGGGCAAACATGCCTGGGATCATTTCGTAGCGAGCAATCAGGATCCAGATAGCACCAAACAGGTAGAGACCAACCATCGCTGGGACCATTTTCTCTGTGACCTGACCGATGCGCTTAATTCCACCGATGAGGATGAGGGCCGCGCCTATGCAGAAGACAACGCCAGAGACCCATTCAGGAATGCCGGCCGATGTTTTAAGGACTGCCGCCATTTGGTTACTTTGGAACATGTTGCCAGCGCCGAAAGAAGACAGAACCACAAAAGCCGCATAAAGCCAGGCGATAGGATAGAATTTCTTTGAGAGGGCGTTCTTGATCACGAACATCGGTCCACCGTGGACACTGCCTTTTTCGGTCACGTCCCGGTAGGTGAGCGAGAGGGTCACCTCAGTGAACTTGGTGCACATGCCAATGAAACCTGCGACCCAGAGCCAGAAAACCGCTCCCGGACCCCCGAGGGAGACGGCAACAGCAACTCCGGCGATGTTACCAAGACCTACAGTGGCGGAGAGGGCCGCGCAGAGGGCCTGGAAGTGTGAGATTTCACCCTTGTTGCTCGGGTCGTCGTATTTCCCGGAAATGATTTGGATGGAGTGCTTAAAAAAGCGGATCTGCGGGAAACCAAAATAGATCGTAAAAAAGACTCCGGATCCAACGAGAAGAAGGACCAGGGGGACACCCCAGACAACGCCAACAAAGTCGGCGGTGATCTGTTCGATGGTTTGTAGCATTTGTGCTCCTTTCAAAAAATAGCTTATCAAATCATTTCAGCATTAAACGCGATTGCTTGTCTAACCTATTCTTTGAATCTTATCTCGCCGGCCGGCATTTGCCGTCGAGGGTCTTCCCATCTGCAAGTGGTCACTCCTATCTTCCTCTTACACTAATCTTAAAAGGGAGAATGCATGAAACAGTACCTACTCGCCTCCGTCTTAGGTTTATCCTTCATCAACGGGGCCCTCGCCAACCCTGCTGGAATGAGTGTTGAGCGCTCTGAAGGTGGAAAGAGTTACTTTAATGTTTTTCTCACCGGAAGCGCGGACCTGAAAGACGGAAAATTTCCTGGCTGGTGCGCAGACTGGGACCGAGCGATCGAGCAGAACAGAACCTACGACTACCGATTCTACTCTAGCTACAACCAGAACCTACCGGCCGGACTGGTGGACCATCCGGAATATCTCGATGAGGTCAACTGGATTGCCAATCAGAACTTCGTTGGAAAAGACGCTGGGACCGGCCTAGGCATTACCACGTCGGGGGACGTTCAGCTCGCGATCTGGACCTTGATCGATGACAGTTTCAATGACTCCACAGTAGGGCCTTATTCCCAGGCGCGAGTCGATCGGATCGTTGAGCTTGCGAAGAAAAGCGGATCTGACTTCCACCCTCATTGCCGCCAGGAGGTGGTGATCGTGCTGGACCCGGGAACGCCTCAGTCTGTTCTGGTTGAGATTCCGATGAAGCACTTCAAGAAGTGCGTCGTGCCGGAGGAAGGCTAGGGTGCAGTCCCATAGAAATTGAAGAATCGTCGGAGGGCATCGTCGAAAGTCGGTGACGCTCTCCGGGCCATCGTCATGGGAAGAATATACCGCTCGCTTGTGAGGGGCCAGCGCCCGCCCCAATGGGCACAGGCCAGCACCTCAAGACTTCCCGGGTTTTGGCAAATGGCGCAAGCTTCGAGTTCAATAGACTCGAAACTTTCCCAACCAAAAGGGGCATCAAAAAGAGTGGCGGTTTTTTTCTCTACTTCGGTAGACGCTCCATCCGCCGATTCGTCGGAATTAGGCCAGCTGTCACGGTAGAAGGGGGAGCAGAGCATTTCCGGACGACACCGGCCAGCATCGTGATCAATGAAAAAGCCTCCCTCGATGCCAGGGGCCGCAACGGTCTTGATTATTGTTCTATGACTTTGGCCACTTCCCATCTCCCAGGGATAGTCGGTGTCGGCGTCCACACGCACGCGGGCAGTCTGAATGAAGCTCAGGCGCTCACACGTCGGTGCCGCGGAGTTTGGCGTAAAGCTCACTAGACCCCTCAGGGCATCTCCACCGGTATCGTTGATGGCCCAGGCGACCTCCGCGCGGATTTCTCCGTAGTCGAATTTTTCCGACACCTGGGCCCACATGTGAGTCCAAGGAACAAGACATAAGAAAACGGACAGGATTCGGATCATCATTAGGCGAAGCTTACCGCTTTCGAGTCTGCACACAAGTCTTCGTGTAAAGACTCCCCGATGATTAATAGATCAAGATGGATGCCCGTTGATCGCGGTACTCACTCTGGCCTTTTTTCATGATCGCCTGGTACTCCTCTTCGCTACCCCGGCGCTCGACCCAGTGGCGGAGTTCGTCAGTCCCGTTGATCAGATCCACCGGCATCTTATGGAACTCATATTCATAGGGCGGCTGTTTCCATGCAAAATCACTTCCGAGTTCCAAGTACAGCTCCCGGAGGAGGTACTGGCACAGGCGCCAGGGCTCAAAGGTCTTCCGGTCGGTGACGTGGATCTGGTAGCCCCCGCAAGGCCTTCCCATATGTTTTTGGAACGTCGGTAAAAAGACCAGAGGTCGCAGCACGAAGCCTTGAAGCTTTGCTGCCTTAAGTACTGGTTTTAGCTTTTCATGGAAGCCGAAGGCCTCGAGCTTGGGGTGGCCGAGGATCTCTAGGGACCTGGTTGTTCCACGGCCCTCGGAAATGTTTGTGCCCTCATAAAGAACTGTGCCGACGAAGGTGTAGGCGGCCTCGATGGTAGCGAGGTTGGGCGAGGGGAGGACCCAGGGAAGCTTGGTGTCTTCAAAGCTCATGTGGCGCTCGTAGCCACGCATTTCGACCACCGTGAGGGCACAGTTCCCTTGGGCCCAGTACTTCTGGTGCATCCGAGCGACTTCACCCATCGTCAGGCCATGGCGGACTGGAATTGGATGTCGGCCAACGAAAGAGGCGTAGTGCTTGTCGAGGACGTTGCCCTCAAGAGTTTCAGCGTCAATGGGGTTCGGCCGGTCGAGGATCACGACTTCGATGCCTTTTTTCTGGCAAGCGTCCAGAAGGAGAGTCATGGTGTAAATGTAAGTATAGATCCTAGTCCCAACGTCCTGAAGGTCAACGAAAACGTGATCGAGGCCCTCGAGCATTTCATCCGTCGGGATTCTGGTCTCAGAGTAGAGCGAGTAAACCGGCAGCTTAAAGTAGGGGTGGAGGTAGTGTTTGGTCTCGACCATGTTGTCTTGAACGTCGGTCACGAAGCCATGCTGGGGCCCGAAGATTTTCGTGAGGCGGGGCCCAAAAACGCGCTGGAGCGCATGCAGGCCGTGCTCAAGATCCTTGGTAACGGAAGCACTGTGGCAGAGGTAGCCGATCTTTCCCTTAAACTTGTCCTGCAGAGATTTTTCTTCTAGTAAACGCTCTAACCCGGTGGAAACCACGGCCATAATTACTCCCGTAAAATGCTTTTAGGATATTCTAGGCAGTATTTTGAATTCAATCAATGAGAGATCATTGTCAATTTTTTGGCAGACAAGCTTCCCTTGTACAGGATCTGGTAGCTCTGCTACTATTTTTCATCATAGGACAACTATCTGGAGGGTACAGATGAAGCAATACCACGATCTCATGCGCCGAGTGCTTGCCGAGGGTATTCGGAAGGATGATCGAACCGGTACTGGAACCCTCTCTGTCTTCGGTCACCAGATGCGCTTTAATCTCGCAGAGGGGTTTCCGCTGGTAACGACGAAGAAGGTCCATACGAAGTCCATCATCCACGAGCTCCTCTGGTTCCTCAAAGGTGAATCCAATATTAAGTACCTTAAAGATAACGGGGTCTCTATTTGGGATGAATGGGCCGACACCAACGGAGAGCTGGGTCCGGTTTACGGCGTCCAGTGGCGGAGCTGGAAAACAAACGACGGTCGCACCGTTGACCAGATCCGAAATCTCATCGAGATGATCAAGAAGAACCCGGATTCCCGGCGCCTGATCGTTTCCGCTTGGAACGTGGCGGACGTCGAGAAGATGGCACTGCCTCCGTGCCACACGATGTTTCAGTTCTACGTGGCCAATGGAAAGCTCTCTTGCCAGCTCTATCAGCGCTCTGCCGACATTTTCCTCGGCGTGCCGTTTAACATTGCAAGCTATGCTCTCTTGACCCATATGGTGGCCAGAGTGACGGGGCTTGAGGTCGGCGACTTCGTCCATACCTTCGGGGACGCGCACCTTTACCTCAACCACCTCGAGCAGACACAGCTTCAGCTCTCAAGGGAGGAGTTTCCTCTGCCTGAATTGTGGGTCAATCCCGAAATAAAAGATATTTTCGATTTTAGTTTTGAGGACTTCGAGGTCCGGAACTACCTGGCACATCCTCACATCAAAGCACCGGTGGCGGTTTAGTATGCGCATTTCATTCATTGTTGCCAAATCTCAGAATAACGTTATTGGTGTGAACAACCAGCTTCCCTGGCACCTGAAGGACGATCTCCAGAACTTCAAGAAGATCACTATGGGGCATCACATTCTTATGGGCCGAAAAACTTTCGAGTCGATCGGTAAGCCTTTGCCAGGCAGGATGAGTCTCGTCGTCTCATCGGAACCGCGAGCTAACCAAGAGTCGGTTCTCTGGTTCACATCGATCTTCCGGGCCATCAAGCAGGCGGAACGGAGTGGGGAGACAGAGCTCTTTGTTATCGGCGGAGAAAAGATTTTCCGCTCTGCACTTTCTCTCGTTGATCGCATCTATTTAACGGACGTAAAGGCCGACATCATCGGGGATGCATTTTTCCCTACGCTCTCACTCAAAAATTGGAAGACCGTTTCTGAAGAAAGTTTCCCTTTAAGGGCCGGGAACGATTACGAATTCATCTTCTCGATCCTCGATCGAAAGTAACTGATAGTCGACCGGAAAAAAAGGATCACCCAAGGTGGTCCTTTTCCTGTTTTGTTTCAAAACCATCTTGCGCAAAACATATAACTCGAAAGCTGCGGCGAGTTAGATTATATTCTCCTCACAAAACAAACGGGAATCAAAAGATTCTCATTCAAAACATCCTGAGGAGGATAACATGAAAACTTTCTTATTCGTTGCTCTCATCGCTCTTTCTGCCACTGC
>JAIYDC010000037.1 GCA_027487685.1 Pseudomonadota bacterium
ATCTCTCTCCGCAGGTTTTGCAGCGGTAGCGTTGGATGAGTTTTGAGTCCTCTTTTCGACGGAAGAATCCGTCTCGGTTAAAGTTTTGGGGAGATGCGCAGGATTTATTGGGGCAGGTGATTCTCATTCCCTCAGCCCTGCAAAACCTCATCCCACGAGGGGAAAGCTAAGTCGTCGTTTCTGAAGGAGATCGACAATGCTAGTCAAAATTTTTGATCGAAATAATTCCCTTAATCGATCTTGTTGCCACCAATTTTAGATGGCAGTTAGTTCCCGTTATGTTCCTACAAAGAAGTCTTTCGGTAGCCCCGCTTTCTGAAGCTTGGGGAAACAAGCTGGGACTAATCCCGTAAAGCAGAGTTCACCATTTTTTTGAAGACCTATGTCCTGAAGAAGAATCCTATCTCCTTCAACACCTGAAATTTCTGTCAGTTGATGGACAATCCTTGATCCGGATTTGTCCCGACGGATTTGGATGATGAAATCCAGGGCGGTAGAGATCTGATAGCGCAGGGCCCTCAGGGGAAGGTCGTGGCCTGAGAGCATGTAGAGATTTTCTAGGCGCAGCAGCGATTCGCTGGGGGAGTTGGAATGAACACTCGTCATAGATCCTTCGTGCCCGGTATTCATCGCCTGTAAGAGATCGAAGACCTCCCCGCCGCGGACCTCTCCAACGATAATCCGGTCAGGTCTCATGCGGAGGGTGTTTTTAAGAAGATCTTGAATTGAAAGACCTCGTTGGTCTCCCAAAGCTGGTCTAGCCTCAAGGCGCACGACATTAGGGAGATTGAACTGAAGCTCGCGGGTATCTTCGATAGTGATGATTCGCTCCCGTGGGGAGATCTCCTGAAGCAGAAGGTTAAGGAACGTGGTTTTTCCCACGCCAGTGCCGCCGGAAACTACGACGTTCATACGAGCTTTGACGAGAAGTTTAAGGAACGTAACCCAGGGGGCAGAGAGGCCAAAGATATCAGGAGCTCCATCAAAATTTTTGATTGCTGGTGAATAGCGCCGGATCGTAACGGCGTGAGTTGTGTTGGTATAGTCCCGATGAATAAGGTTAACTCGCGAACCGTCGGCCAGGTTTCCATCGAGGATAGGATGACGAGCATCGAAGTCCTTCCGATTAAAGAGCGCAACCTCTTTGCAAAAAGCGTCGATTTCCTCTTCGGTGAATTTCGCATCGATCCGGATCATTTCACCATCTTTCTCGACGTAAACATTATCAGTTCGATTGATAATTAATTCGGAGATACCGGTCTTTCGTGAGAGCTCATCAATGAAGTCATTGATCCGATTTTTCATGAGATTTCCTATATCCTATCGTCGAGGAACATGTCTGGTTCCCGGATGCTGGCCCCGTAAGTGAGAAGGTTTTTAAACATCCACTCACGATGGGTGGTTGAGAGCAACGGGTAAATCGCATCCATGGGCTCGCCGGCGGCAAGGGCCCTAGAAAGCATGGTCTCTCCAAGGCCTTCGAGAAGATGGGTCACGATTAGGAGCACCCAGTCCAGCTTCTCTGAACGTCCTTGCGTGTGCTTCAGGAGGCCATCGACCTCAACCGGGATCCGCAGCTCCAGAAACTTTCCGGAAGCTTCGTTCAGGAGCTTTAAGTTTGAGAGTTTCAGATACAATCCCAACAAAAAAACACGGGAGTTCCCACTTGTGCCGTAGGGTCCAAATCTCACTTCTAAGGTGCGTACCTCGTCCACAAGGTCGAGATACGTTAACGTCGGATAGATGCCATGAATCGTCTTGTAAATGTAGAGACTCGCGAACCGATCCCGGAAACCAGGCCACCCTAGAGCAGTCAGAGCTTTCTCGAGACTTCGACCTCCATGGAACTCGGTCATCGTGCGCTCGAGGAGTAATTGCACCGCGGGATTGGCACTTATCGTCTGGAGGATGGTCTCCGGAGCAACATTCGTGGGCAAGTTAAGCTTAAGCAGGTTCAACAGCTCGGCCGGAAGAATGACGTGTGGTAACTGCAGCATATCCATAAATCCGACTATTTCTCTCGCGGCGTAGAGTGGGAGGAAGTATTCCTATTAAATCATGAGTGTGGACTTTCACCAAGGCTTTCTAAATAATAAGATATGACGTTACCGACGTATCAACACCTCACTCTGAAGACCTCATCTCTTGAGGAACTTGAAGCAATTCTCGACACCGGTATGAATCTGCGTCACCCAGTGGTTATGAATCTCAAGGCCCTGACACTTGACCAGCAGCGAGAGGCGATCGGTGTGGTAGAAAACTTCTTCGTCAGTAACAATGTTTCTTTCCGGTTTCCCTACTCTATCTACGTCGTCAGCGATCACGAGCCCAGCATATCCAGGCTCTCTCTTATCGACGATGTCGCCAGGCTTCCCAAGTTCTTCTCCCCAAGAGACTCGAAGATCAATGTGAAGGAGACACAGCTCGCCGCCCGTAACAAGCTCCTCCAGCAGGAAGTAAAAAACACGGATACATCCTCAAGTGCAGCGGAACTCGATTTTTACAGCGAGGCCCACCGTAAGATTAATGAACTCGAGCAAGAAAGATCTTTCTATCATACGATCCTAAACTCACTTAAGAAGGGTCACCCCCATGGATAAGAAGAAGCTGGTCATCGACGATACTGAGGATCTGCGAGGGTTTGAGGAATTCATCCAAGGTCAGGACGGAGATTCACATTTCCTGCCTCGAGGCGTGGGTGGTAGCACGAGAAAAAATGAAACCGGCTTCGAACATTTCACTTTCCTTACCAATGACGCCTCTCGGCTCCATAAGATCAAAGATCTTCTCGCAAGAAAACTGCCTTTCGCCTATAAATTTGAGCAAGGACGCAAGATCGTTAAAGACCAAACCACTGAGGTGGAGCTTCTGCGTAGTAAAATCTATCAGCTCTGTCAGGAACCCAATTCCGGTTATCGCAAGGCCCTGGCCGAAACCTTCGATCCCTTTTTTACCCCACCCAAGATCTAATTTCGAGAGACGTTCAAAAGAATGGGTCCACCAATATGTCGGTAGTCCTCTTCCCCTAGTTTATCGACCTCGTAACCATTAAGCTGCTCCACCATAATCTGGTAGAGGTAACGCTCAAAATCCGGAATTTCTAAGAGGCCAAAACGCTGGATGAACTGCCCGATCTGTTGCCGAAGAACCGGATCCTCTTCGCCCTTAATGAGGTACTCATCACCACGCTTCTGAAAAAACGCATGATAAAAACGGCGGAGTTCGTCGACCGTGACACCCATCTTTCCAGGGGCATCCGAGTCGTAGAAGCCATTTATAAAATTGATGAAGCTAGAGATCATGATCGCCTCGAAGTCAATATTCTCCACTTCATAATTAAGATAGAACTGATCATTAAGCTGGCCATCAGACTTAAGCTTCTCGAGACTTTTAAAGAAGGTCTGAATGAATGGTAGCGCAGCTTCAAATGTTTCGGCCGCTCGATTCCAAAGCCCATAGGTCTCTAGATCCGAAATATCACGGGGCTTTGAGCTTCCATCGAATTTATACCGGGCAACATCTTGTTCCCCATTCTCAAGGAAGCTATTCCAGTACGTGCCTAAAAAATAGGCAAAGTCATCGGCCTCAAACGGGGTGGCCGCAAGCGCACGGGTAAGACGCCGGCGCGTGAGTTCGATTAGACTATGCCCCACTCGTGAAAGATCAAAGAAGTCGAAGGTTTCAAAAAGGCGCACGCGCTCGCCTTCCGGTAGTTTAGTCTGGATGTAACAGAAGCCGAGTTCTAGGCGCTGCCGGGTCTGGGCCCCAACTTTTGCCATCGCTAATGAGCCGTTCTTCAACGCCTCATCCAGGGCGATCCGAGCGTTCACGAGGCGCACGAAGCTAAACTGAAGAAACTCTCTGCGCTTAGGGTCTGCCACCGTCGCAAGGGCATCCTTCATGTCATCCATACCTGTTTGATACGGAACAAGGGAGGAGGCGTGAAGGCCCTGATTACGAGATACGGGATCGAGCTCTGGTGTCGTCCCCTTTTTTCGGCGGATGAACTGCTCCACCTCTGACTCTCGATGAAAAGGTCCACTGTTCTCGAGGGCCTCGTAATAGTCAACGAATCCAAATTCACGGAGCCGCTCGAGTTTGGCACCATAGGCCTCTTCTTCCATCAGAAGGTAGGAGTCAACGACCATTTTAAAGAGGAACGCGTAAGCGTGCTCAACGCCGAGATCTCCATAGAGACGCCGGATCAGTTCCCGAAGTTCCTGCACCTGGGTGAAAGATTCAGGGTATTCCACCAGAAGAAGATTATCGTCCGTCAGGAAGTAGTTATCTCCCTCAGGGTACTCGGGTTCTTCGACGTCAAAGGTCTGAATCGTAAACTGGTTTTTAAGCGAGAGAAGAAAATCCTCGCTCTTGACGAATTCGAGCACAACCTCGTCATCCGGGCATTTAGAGAAAACGTCGATCCAATGGAAAGCTGCGGCCGGATCCACCTCGTCTTTTTTCCACAGGTCAATGTCCCGCAGCGCCTGCCGCTGTTCTTTAGAAAGCTTTGGTAGGATCAGCGCGACCTGTTCAGTAGGAACCTTCTGCAGTGATACATAGAGTGGCTGAATAGGAAGTGCCGAGAGGTCGACTCCAGAGTCCACGAGCTTCTCAATATCTTCGAAACGTCGATAGGCCTGGGCCTCGTAAAGAAGCTGGCTTAATAGATCTTTCTTGACCTCGGAATCACTCATGCATACCTCGTTTTAAATCCACGATTAGTACCCCACAAGAGATCCTTTGGCCATTGCATACACTCTGCATCATTGATATCCTCGAGAGATGAAGGCCATGCCAGTACCCTTTAAATCACCCCCTCGTCTCCATCAGCTACTTACAACCTTCCCAGGAATAAGCGCACTCTTCTTCGACATGGACGGAACACTCTTTGACACTGAAGGGATCCACGCCGATGCCATGCTCGCGATGGCCGCACGGTACGATATCAAGGCCCCTTTTACTCCGGAAGAAGTCCATAGACTGATGCTAGGCAAGGCCGATCAGATGGTCTTTGAAATCATCAAAGACTGGCAGGGCGTCCCGCGGCATTGGGATGCAGGCACCTTTATCGCTGAGAAAAACGCTAACGTTATCGAACTTTTGAAACGGACTCCGGTTGAGACATACCTCTCACCGGCGGTCACGGAACTGCTCATCGAAGCGAAAACTCATCCACTTTACATGGCCCTTGTGACTTCTAGCGAGCGGATTGTAACCGATGAACTTCTCTTAAGTACAGGCAACCATTCCTACTTTGACCTGACCTTAACTCGAGACGACTGTCCTCGGCATAAACCTGATCCCTGGCCCTACCTTCGGGCACAGGAGCTCTCAGGCAGGGCCCCCCATGAAGTCCTGATTTTCGAGGATTCGCCTGTGGGTCTGGCCGCAGCCGTTGCAAGCGGGGCACATGTCGCAAAAGTCGAATGGTATGGTGCTTAAGGCCTAAGGATAAAAAGCTGCCACTGCCGACCGGTCGTCTCATTGTTCAAGAGCTGCACGAGCTCTGGGGCAGGCTTAAAGGGTGCGTCGATTTCGTTTGAAACGTAAAACCTATCCCCCATGACCGAGATAATATTCCAAAGCCCATGGTGCTCCTCCATGTCGATCATGTATTTAAGAAACAAAAGTGGCACAGGGCCCTCGCGCGTTCCGAGCTTGTCGTAGGCCGTCATTTCCTGCAGGGCCTCCAGTGTCATGAAGGTCTTAAGGCGCTCTGAGAGAGAGTTAATCATGTTAAGACTAAAAACGTAATCGTACTTGAGCTTGAGCATGTCAACCTCTACCCGGTCTAATCCGCTGCCGAGACGGATTTCGGCCGCTTGAAGGAAAGCGCTCTTCAGCGGCGCCTGAATTTCCTTAATCATCGCCTGTTTCGCATCCTCAGGCTGGGCAACCACGACCGGGTTGGCCGCAACTTTGACTAAGGGCTTCGCCGGTGCCGTCGCAACCTCAGCCGCTTCCTCGGCCGGAAACTTCTCGAGCTTGAGCGGCTGGGCCTTAACGTGCAGGTCCCGTAGTCCCTTCTCCTCAAATTCTTTGGCGGACCCTAAAAAGAACACTCGCCCCTGAAGAAACCGTTCCTGGTGCTTCTCTCTGAGAAAAGTTTGAAGTGATGGAAACAGGAAGTTCAGTACCGGGTAGCGCGCCTCCCGGTGGGCCATGACTTCAGAGAAGCGCCTGAGACAACCCGGGGCCTCGCCACGCTTATTGTAAGTATTAATAACGTTTGAAAGACCAAGGAGGAAATAGGCGTCTCGATTGTTCGAGAGTCCGTAAAGATCGTCCTCTTCCGAGCAGATAAGAGTCATGAGCCTCCGATCACTTTCGCATGCCCTCCGAAAGCGCTCCGCGATGTTTGACTCGGAACAACTACTCCCCCTGCACAAAGGCTTCAGGCGGTAATGGGAATACTGCGTAAAGTTGCCTGCAGTAAACTCTTTCAGCCAGTCCTGCTTTTTATACTCCAGCGGGAGCTTCTCCTCATAGCGCGGAAGAATGGTAGAGAGCCCTTCAACAAACTTCTTCATCTCGGGAGAGCGGGGTTTACATTCCCCGAGCCAGCGCTTCAGGTCAAAACCACAGCCCGCCCTGAAACCGAAGTGGTCTGATGCGAGTTTGAGATGCCATTGGCCCTCCAGCAGGTAGCTGAGTGTAATGAGGCGGTAGGAGTAGCGTATGTCATCGAAGTGCTGGGAGAGGAGTTCGTTAGAGCAGAGGAGTCCACCCGTGAGTTCAGACTTAAGAAAGAAGCCGTAATCGAGCTCAGGAGCGAATAAGTAGGGCCTGAAAAAGTCCTGGAAGTGGAGTTCGTCCAGGAAAGTCATCTTTCCCCGGTATAGGTCCTGATAGATCAGCGGCTGATAACGATCGGCATAAGTCTCAAGGTCCTTCTCACCAAGGTACCCCTCGGTATATACCCGGTCCACCGCGCCCGAAGCGGCGGAGACCGGGAACAAAAGAATTAGCGTCAGAACCAGAGTAAAGTTAACCATGGGATGTACGTTATGATGATCAGGGCAAAGAGCATGAGAAACAAGTACGGAATACTTATCCGGTAGAGATCGACCACTGGCTTATTAAATCGGTACGAACTGATGAACAGGTTAATCCCGACCGGAGGGGTAATGTACCCGATTTCGAGGTTAGTCAGAAAAACAATCGCCAGGTGAAGCGGATTCACGCCGAACTGCTCGGCAATCGGAAGAATCAGCGGCACGACAACGATGATGGCGCTGAAAATATCCATCAGGCAACCGACGATCAACAGGAAGATGTTCAGGACAAGGAGGAAGACGTACTTGTTGGTAATCATCGTTCTCATCGCCTCGAGAATCTTCATCGGGATCTCTTCATCGACGAGGTAGTTCGTAAGCCCAAGGGCGCAGCAAAGAATGAGAAGAATAGCGCCCACGAGTGTCAGAGATTCAACGATAACCCGTGGAAGGTCACGCGTAAGAGAAAGGTCCCGAGTAAGGAAGCAGTTGGCGATGAGGACGTAGAATGCACTGAGGGCCGAAGCTTCAGTTGCTGTGACGAAACCACCGTAAATTCCCCCCAGAACAAAGATCGGAAGAGGAATCTCGTAGCGCGCCTCCCAAAGGGCCAAACGAATTTCAGTCCAGGAGAGAGTGCGCGTGGGACGTGGAATATGGCGGGCGTTATAAACTGCATAGGCACCCAAAATCAACATCAGAACGAAGCCTGGAATGAGGCCCGCTAGGAAGAGCTGATCGATATCAACCTTGGCGATAATACCGTAGAGAATAATCGGAAGGCTTGGGGGGAAAAGAAGACCCAGAGAACCACAGGTCGTGATAAGGCCTAAAGAGAATTTTTCTGAGAATCCCTCTTGGGTGAGGATGGGGTAGAGCAGCCCTCCAAGAGCGATAATAGTGACGCCAGAGGCACCAGTGAAGGCCGTGAAGAAGGCACAAACAAAGAGGCATACAATGGCCACCCCACCAGGCATCCAACCCAGGAGTGCCTGGGACAAGCGAAGCAAGCGAACCGGCGCCTTGGATTCGGCCAAGACGTAGCCCGCGAAAGTGAACAGAGGGATAGTGAGAATCGTCGGCGCAGAGGCAAGGCGGTAGATCTCAACAGCCACTGCGGAAAGTTCAATGCCACTGAAGCTGAAAGCAACTAGCGCAAGTGCGGCCATAACCGCGAAAATTGGCGCGCCCAGAAGAGCAAAGAGGACGATGGCGCTATACGCGATGACGCTCACGTGAGTCTCCCTGAAAGAGGCCTAGGATCAGACGATTAAAGAATCGGAGGGCGATGAGTCCCATCCCAACCGGAATAATGGCCACGAGCCAGGCGCTATGGATCTCAAGAAATGCCGGTGCTCCGTATTCTCGCTCCACCAGAAAAAAGTCCCAGGAAGCCTTCACAAGGGAGATGGTTGTTATAAGACAAAACAGCACGACGAGATTGCGATGAAGCCAATGAACGACAGGCGAGCGAGAGCGCTCCACTAAGTGGGTAAGGAGGTCGACCTTGATGTGTGCACCCTTGCTAGTCGCAAGGGAGCCCCCAAGGAAGGCGGTCGCGAAAACGAGGTGGCGAACCAGGGGCTCGATCCACAACGGACTCGATCCTAACCAGCGCAGCACAATGGCCGTGACGGCCAGACCAAGGATCAAAAAAAGCCCCGTCACAAGACCGCGACGCGACAGTGTCTCGAGCCAACCGTCGAAGCGAAGCAAGAACCGTACCATCAGTTCGCCTCTTTCTCGAGCGCTTCGAGCATCTTGGCCGAGATGTTTTTCCCTTTAAGCCGAGCGATCACTTTCCCCCGAACCGATGCTGCCTGCTTAATATCGGCTTCAGGGAAGGAGACGAATTCAACGCCACCTTTCTTCAGTTGCACTCGCGCGGCTTCGTTCTCGGCCACGGATTTATCGTTTGCTTCTTTGACGAACTTATCAGCTATGGTGAGAATTTTCTGCTGGTGCTCAGGCGAGATCTTAGACCAAACCTTATCTGATACGAGAAGTGCTCCGATGGAGTAAGCGGTCGGAAAATCCACCAGATACTTTATTTTTGTATGCCACTGGAGAGCGAGAATTCCGAGTGGAGGCGCGTAAGCGGCATCGATGATTCCCGTTGAGAGCGAAGATAGGACATCCGGAAGTGCTAGAGGGACACTCACAAGTTGGAGTGTTTCAAGAAGAGCGCCCACAAGGGGGTCCCCTTCCCAGGACCAGATTTTGATACCTTTGAGTTCATTCAGGTTAGCGACCTTCTTTGTGGACACAACATAGACCTGGCCTATCTCATAGAAACCCAAGTTCACGAAGCCCTTGGACTTTAGTGCCTGGTTAAATTGAGGCGCCAGGCGACTGAGGGCGGTCGAAGCCTTTTTTTTTTTTTTTTAAAAAGTGAATGGTACCTCCATCGCACGGACATCTCCGTGAATATCACCGAGGGTCTTGCCTGTAAAAATACCTCCGTGGAGCTGACCGATCCTCACTTTCCGTAAGACATCAGGCTCATCACCGGAAACGCCCCCGTAATAGACCTTAAAGCTGACACCTCCGGCAGTGGCAGTGTCGACCTCACGGGAGAGTTTTTTTAGGCTGTTGCCCCAGGTCGTCCCTTCCGGCACCAGAACGGCGAGCTTAATTTGCTGAGCGGAAAAGGCATTGAGGGAAAAGAGGATACCGAGGAGTGCGATTAACTTGAACATATGTCACCTTGTTAAAAGATTTTGTCTTTGTACTTCTCTACCACCAGAAACCGCTTCTTCGCGATGCTGTTAAAGAGGTTGAGTTCCCGAACGCGACGGTAGGGCGACGTATTCTCGAGGTTATCTCGGTTCAGGTCATCCCACTTCGCAAGCTCGGCGCGAAGTTCTTTGGCCTCACGCTCGTACTTGTCACGGTCCATTGCGGGTATAAGAAGATACTGAATATAACTCATTCTGATGAGCAAATTCTGCGGATTCTTCACAATCGCTTCTCGAAAGAGCGCCTCCCCCCGTTCTGGATTTCCACCGAGCATTTTCGGCCGTGAGGCTTCATACTGAGCATAAAAGATGTCACATACGTTGTGCTCGATCTTCGGGTCCAACTCGCAGACCCGGTCAAAGATCAACTTCACCTTGGGCACCTGGGCAATGAGCGCGATATTGTCCCGCTGAAGGTTAATCAAACTGCCCCAGGCCTGGGCAGTATAAAGAAGTGGAATCACCTGCTCCTTCCCTAAACCCTGAAGCTTTTTGAGGAGGTTTTGTTCGTCCCCAAGAAGATCGGTGCGTGAAATGCTATGCTCAGCAAGAAAGGTCACTCCCAGGTCGAGGGCGCGAGTGTAAAAGGTGATTGCGTCCCGCCTTGCCTCAGACTCCTCCACTCCCTTGAGCTCGTCCTCAAAGGCCAGGGTCTCCGGAACAGCAAAAGCGTAGCCAGCGTAGCTTTTGACCAACACCCCAAGGAGGGCCGTGTTACCCGGGTCTTGTTCCCATAAAAGCTCGAGAAGCTTTATGTTGGCCGGGGCCGAAGCCCGGAAGAAATCCCAGTTCCCTTCCTTTGTAATTCCATCGGAGGACTTCATAAAGACCGGTGCTGAAGCTCGAATGGCCATTTTTTGAAGGGAGCAAGAGCTCAATAAAAGTAGCACAGGAAGGAATCGATGCATTATACCCACCCTAACTCATCAATTTTACGTTCCTTAAAGTTTAGTAAAGTTCAATAGATTCGGGTACAAAATAAGCAATCGGTAAAAATTCACCGGATTTCCAAGTCCGTCACGATGAGTGCTATACTCATAACAAAGACGCAGAATTGAAGAATTGGCTCAAGAATCCTTTAGTCAGCTCCGAAAAGTTTTTTACGTCATAACAGGAGTAGCGAATTGGGATATAAAACCCCTGATCGTAGCGCCGCCTAGAACGACTCGTCGACAGCTGAGGGTTCAGGCGCCATTAAAAACGCACTTAACCCGAGGTTATTATGAAAACGAAAGAGACCCTAGAACCGAAGTTCCTTCCCCTTGAAAAAATGCAGAAAACAAAGCCTAAGAGCCTTCGCCCGATGCGCTCGATGGTTGCCGTGCGAAGCCTTAAACCGCGAACGGCCGTCGCAACTCTTGTCACCAAAGACGAGGTTGAACTCTCCCGCGACTAAAAATTCTTCTCGATGTCGGCCCGCAACCGGGTCTGGATCTCAGAAAGCTTCCTGAGCTGCCGCTCGTGGATGAATCCGAGGTATTTCTTTTTGGCATCAAACATAACGGCCGTTGCTTCTATGTAGGCCTTCTTAAGCTCACGCATGCAGAGCTGCTTCTGACTAGGCTCGACAGTTTTTCCAGATGCATTCGCCGCTTCTCCGGCACAGTATAGCTTCTCTTCCTCAACAGCGTTTTCAATCCCCTTCACTGTCTGGTTAAAGAGTTCCTCAAACTCGGGGCCATCTTTCATTTCCAGGCCTCGGAGCTTTTGCACCAAAACCGGGATCCGGGAATTTGCTGACTTCTCGCCTGCGAAATCGAAGAGATCTGCACTGGCGGGAAGTGAGAGGAAGAATAAAACTAAGAGAATAAGTTGTGCCATATTTTTTCATCCGGGTGTTTTAAAGCAAGGAACGATGCCGTTTCGCGAACAAAGCGGCTAAGTGGAAAACCGACGACATTAGCGTAGTCGCCTTCAACACGGGAAATAAACGTAAGTGATGGGCCCTGAATCCCATAGGCGCCGGCCTTGTCAAGCGAGTCTCCGGTATCAAGATAACGCTCGAGAAGGGGCGAAGGAATCTTGTCAAAAGTAACCCTAGACTCCTCGACGAAGCTAAATCCATCGACTTTGCCGCCATGAGCGTAGCGGACTGCAACCGCAGTGAAAACCGAATGAGTCTTTCCTTCAAGCTCCAGCAAAAAGCGTCGTGCCTCGTCCCGGTCCTTGGGCTTTCCATAGATTCGAGTCCCAAGAGTGACGATGGTATCGGCCGAAACGACGAAGAGTCCGTCGGCGCTGATTCGGCACTGGTCAAACACCGCCGCTCCCTTGGCCTGAGCGATCTCGAGTGAAAAAACCGCCGGATCCGTCGCCGATGATTCTTCAGGCACATTGAGGCTCAGGACCTCAAATGGGACCTTAAGGTGACCTAAGAGTTCGCGCCTACGAGGTGACGCTGAAGCGAGAATGAGTTTTAGCTTAGAACTTTCCATGCGTAAGGATCCAGACATAGTACTTCAGGTCATTGAACTCGCGGACTCGAATATTCTTCTTATCATAGCGGGACTTGAGCCCCAAAAGATAGTGGTTTAAGCTCGCACGGTAGAGATCTTCCGGAAGCTCCTTCTGGATCGCCTCTCCACTTGCTTCGAGTCTTGTCAGGAGATTTTCCACTGAACGCAGATTCGTGGTTTCGACCCTGCGGGTATATTCAATGAGGAATTGGAAGCGGCGATTAGCCTCCTCTCCCCAGACGGTGTAACCAAAGTTCTGGGCCAGCGTATCGGGGAAGTTTAGAGCGCCCACGACAGGGAGTGTAAATTTCTGGACCCACCGTTCCCGGGCGAGTTCGATGGTCCGAATCCGACGCGTCAAAAGTTCAAGCAACTGAAGGGTTCCGTTGCCACCAGGAACCGGTGCGTAGCTGCGCCCTGCTGCACCGATACTGTACCACTGATCGTCTTTAATACTCATCGCCTCCGCTTGAGCGTACCCTCTGAGAAACAGAGCAACGTCTGCATCACGACCTAACCTGCGCTTAAAAAACGACTCACCACCTACCTGATGGACAACATTGAGGCTGACGTTCTTTGCCACCAGTGTTCCATTTGGTGCCACCATCATGAGTTTGGTCGGAAGTGTCAGGCGTAAATTATTTTCTTCAATCAGCGAGTTCAGGGCCATGACCTGTTTTTCCACCGCCTGACCCTCCAGATCCATGAACTGTGCAACACGTTCCCGGTCTGATCCTTTTTGGAACTGCTCCCGTTCGAAAAACTGCCGATTCGCGTCTCGCACCATAAGAGGAAGACTCAGGGAATCTGTCTCCGGGGCCTGTTCGATCTGTAAAGGCATGCGGCCTCGAGGATGCCAGAACACATGGCCTTGATTAAGACGAAGAAGGAAGAAAACTTCCGTTTTCGTAAAGTTCAGCTCCTGGAATGAGACCGAAGTCTGGGCCGAAAGACGAATGAGGGTGCCGTCCATTAGGTAAACCCAGGCAACAGTGTCTGGGCCGGTTCGGAGTTCATCGCCCTCAAGGACTCGTGATAAGTGTTGGACCTTAGCACCCCTTGATCCGCGATAAATGGAGCAGGAGCCGCGGCACTGCAGGACTTTTCCGAACAGTCCGCGCAACTGAGACTGCCGGACCCGGAGCTTCCAGTCGGGAGTTACATCTTTTATCTCCCGCTCCAAAATCCACTTCGAGATCGAGAGGAACTCCTCAGGATCCTGACCTTCCCATGGGATGATCGAGTGGCCCTGACCTTTGTGCGGTACTTCGAGATCAATGATCGTCTGCTCTGGAGTGACCTGCCAGTCTTCCTTCTGATTGAGCTCTGGAGTGGTGAATCTTTGCTCCCCTTTGAGTTCCGGAAGAACCTCAGTCTCAAGACCAAGGAAATCATCTACTGCTTCGGTTTGCGCTAAGAGCGCTCCCGGCAGAAGTAATAGACTCAGGGCATAAGCTGACCAAATCAGTTTTTTCATTGCGATATCCTGTAGTTTTCTCTTCGGTACTGGGACTAGAAAATTTACGGAAAGGGCCCGGTCTGATAACTTAGGTGCACATTCTTACCCTTTTCACGCACCCCCGGAGACCGTATGGAACCAGAGACTGCCCGCGAGACCGAAAACTTTTCCTTTTCCCAGGCCGAGAGATCCATTCTGAAGCTCTGGCAAGAGAGAGACATCTTTAAGAAAACTCTGGAGAAGACTCGGCAAGGTAAGAACTACATCTTTTACGACGGGCCCCCTTTCGCCACTGGTCTTCCCCACCATGGGCACATTGTGGCCTCAACTTTAAAAGACGTCGTCCCTCGCTACTTTACGATGAAGGGTTTCTACGTTGACCGCCGCTTCGGCTGGGACTGCCACGGTCTTCCGATTGAGCAGGAGATCGATAAGAAGTTTCAGATGTCGGCTTCAGACTTCGTCGCCCTTCACGGAGTTAAAAAGTATAACGATGAATGCCGGGGAATCGTTGACCGGTATGTAAATGAATGGGAAAAAACCATCAGTCGCTTAGGTCGCTGGGTCGATTTTAAGAACGACTACAAGACCATGGACCTGAAATTCATGGAATCCACCTGGTGGGTTTTCAAGTCCATCTGGGACAAAGGCCTCATCTATCAGGGAAATAAGATTGTTCCTTACTCCCCCACCCTACAAACCGCACTCTCAAACTTTGAGGCAGGACAAAACTACCAGGACGTCCAGGATCCAGCAGTCACGATCCTTTTCAGAACTGCCCAGGATCCAAACACCTACCTCGCGGCCTGGACGACCACTCCATGGACTCTTCCGGCCAACCTCTCTCTTTGCGTTCACCCTGAAATCGAGTACATCAAAATCCGGGATCTAGAAAAAAATCATTTCATCATCCTCGCCAAGGAGCGGCTTGAATCCTACAAGAAGGTCCTGAAATACGAAGAAGTCGAAACCATGACTGGGGCCCAGCTCAAAGGCCTCTGCTACGAGCCCCTTTTCCCCTATTACTCAGAGCTCGCTACGAAAGGTTATTTTGTCGTCCTAAACGACGAGTATGTCACCACTGGCGACGGTACGGGAATCGTGCATCAGGCACCGGGCTTTGGTGAGGACGATAACCGGGTCATGAAGGCCGCTGGCCTGAGTGAAGTCGTAGTTCCTCTCGACTCTTCGGCGAGGTTCGTGGCCCCGGTTTCGGACTTTGCCGGTAAATACATCAAAGATGCAGACAAAGAGATCATCAAAAGCCTCAAGGACAGAGGCCAGCTCCTTCTTCAGTCGACTCTCGTGCATAGCTACCCGATGTGCTACCGCACAGACACCCCGCTGATTTATCGAGCGATGCCACAGTGGTATCTGGCGGTCGAAAAAATCAAGGACCGGATGCTTAAGGCCAACCAACAAATCACTTGGGTTCCGGAGAGCATAAAAGAAGGACGCTTTGGAAAATGGCTTGAGAATGCCCGAGATTGGGCCATCTCTCGAACCCGCGTGTGGGGAACACCCCTGCCGATCTGGCTCAACGACGAATCGGGCCAGGCCATCTGCATGGGTTCAATCGCCGACCTCAAAAAGTATACCGGAGTAGAGGTCACTGACCTCCATCGGGAGTACGTCGACGACCTGACCTTCACACTAAACGGAGAGACCGGGACCTACCGGCGGATCCCAGAGGTTCTTGACTGCTGGTTTGAGTCAGGCTCTATGCCCTACTCCCAGCTCCACTACCCGTTCGAGAATCAAGATGTTTTCAAGGACGGATTCCCGGCCGAGTTCATTGCCGAGGGCCTGGATCAAACCCGTGGTTGGTTCTATACTCTCACCGTGCTCTCGACCGCTCTCTTCGACAAGCCTGCGTTTAAAAACGTGATCGTTAACGGCATGGTCCTGGCGGCCGACGGCAAGAAGATGTCCAAGCGTCTTAGGAACTACACTCCGCCGGACGAGCTGATTGAGACTTTCGGCGCAGATGCCCTGCGCCTCTTCCTGATCAACTCTGGTCTCGTGAGGGCCGAAGAACTCCGCTTCACTGATGACGGGGTGAAAGATATGGTCCGCCGGGCCCTTCTTCCTTGGTACAACTCGTTTAAGTTCTTCACCACCTACGCCAGAGTGGACGGCTGGAAGGCCCAGGCCGCGATCACGCCGACGGATAACATCCTAGACCGGTGGCTACTCTCGAAACTCCAAACCCTCGTGAAGAACGTCGATCATGAGATGCAAAACTACCGACTCTACAACGTAGTGCCCGAGCTCTTTAATTTCATCGAAGACCTCACGAACTGGTACATCCGACTCAACCGCCGCCGGTTCTGGGATGAGGGGATGTCTGCAGACAAGTCAGCCGCTTACGCAACCCTCTACACCACCCTCGAAGGTTTATCGCGCCTCATGGCCCCATTCACGCCATTCCTGGCCGACTACATCTACCAGGAACTGCGTTCCTTCGGTGCCAAGACCGAAGAATCGGTTCACCTCTGTGCATACCCTGAGGCCCGCCAAGAGCTCATCAACGGAACTCTCGAGGTCGCGGTTGGTCGAATGCAGCAGGTAGTTCTCTTAGGGCGGCAGAAGCGCATCCTGGAAGGTGTTAAAGTCAAGACACCCCTGAAAACCCTCACGGCCATTCACCAGGACGCAGAACTCCTCGCTGAGCTTCGAAAGCTTGAGGAGTATGTGAAGACGGAGCTCAACGTGAAGACCGTTGATTACAAAACCAATGAGGAAGACTATGTCGTTCTCTCAGCAAAGCCTAACCTGCCGGTGCTCGGAAAGAAACTCGGTAAAGAGATGGGGGCCTTCAAAGCACTGATCGAAAAACTTTCCTCTGCCGACGTCCAGAAAATTGAGGCCGGAGGGAAAGTGACCCTAAAAGGCATCGACTTTGATGCTACGGAGATCCTCGTGCTTCGGAACGCTAAGCCGGGGACTCAGGCGCTTACCAACCGGCTCATGACCATCGATTTAGACTGCACTCTTGATCAGGATCTTATCGAAGAAGGCCTGGCGCGAGAAATGGTCAACCGAATCCAGAAGACCAGAAAGGACGCGAACTTCAATGTCGCCGACCGCATCAACATCGTTATCCATTCTTCGCCAGAGCTGGCCGCAATTTTCGAGAAGTACCGCAGTTATATCGCGGCCGAAACACTTATGGTCACCGGAACTCTTTCAGACACAAGACCCCATGGCGCCATCCTGCATGAGATCGACGAGGCCCCGTTTGAAGTTTTAGCGAGTAGAGTCTAGTGGTCTAGGCGGGGTTAAGGCCCCAGCTTGGCCACTCCCATGTAAGATAAGAGTAAATTACGAGTCAGGGCGAACTCAAGCTCCGGGCAAACGATTCCGGTCCGGAGCATGTTCCAGCTTATGGTCGAGAGCTTGGGTCTGATCCCCGTGAGCGCCATGACCTCCATCCCTGCCTGGGCACAGTACGCACGAAGCTCTTCGGGTTTTATAAAGAGTTCGATCACGTGCATATTCTTTGGCGTGTTCTGAATGAACCACTCGAGAAGCTTGATCACAACCAGATGCGCGAGAGGATTGCGGTTGAACGTGTGGAAAAAGAAGAGGCCTCCGGGGGCAAGAACACGGGAGAATTCACGGATCGCTCGCGCGGGGTCATCCACGTGCTCAAGGAAATCCATCGCCGTGACGACATCAAAACTCCGGTCTGGGTACGGAAGCTCGTAGGCGTCAGCGACGTCGTAACGGACAGTACCGCTCGTATCGTATCGTTTAGCGACTCTGAGGGATTCGGGAGAAAGATCAACTCCGGTTACGGCATAACCTTGGCGCGCCAGCTCGTTAGAGAGGAAGCCTCCTCCGCAGCCTACATCGAGAATTTGCTGGCCGCTGTGACCCATCGCCTGAAGTTTATTCAGGATCCATGGAAACTTGACCCGGTTTTCTGCGCGCAGAAGAGCGACAGGATCGTCATAGGCGGTATACCAACGGTCCCCATAAGTTTCGTAGATACTATTGTCTATCTGGCGATCGGTTTCCACAGGTAGCTCCAGAAAATGATTTGATAAAAGAAGAATAGGCCCAAGACCACAGGCTGCGTAGCCAGCACGATATCTGTCGGATCGGTCCACCAAAGAAAGCCGGTGGCAACGAAGACCAAAGGGTGAAGGACGAAAAGGACTGCGTGGACCCAATGCTCACGCGCATCACACTCGCGGGCATGGACGAATTCGTCTTTTGTTACCAAGACGCAGGAAACGGCAGAGGCAGCGATAAAAATCTGAAGATGTGTCTCGGAGAATTCGAGGAATGCCGCCAACGAGATTGGAATAAAGACCGAGAGAGTATCCAACGGATGACCCATCCGCTCCCACGCACCTAAACCTCGACGGCGATGAATCCCCTCGTCATAAATCATGAGCATTCCCTGAAGCAATAATGGAAGGTAGAGAAGCTTCACAAGTTAACCTCGAAGACTGATCCAAAGATCGTGAGACCGGGCCCAAAGGCAAAGCTCACGATAAGGGTGCCGGCCGGTGGCCCTGAACTTAGGATCTCCTGCCAAACGTGGGGAAGGGTGGCCGACGACATGTTCCCACGAGCGAAGAGGACGGCCTTACTTTGCCGTACCTGATCATCCCCGAGTTCAAGCTTCTTCTGGACCGCTTCGATGATCTTAGGTCCACCTGGATGTACAGCGAAGATGGCCTTCGTACGAAGCTCGGCCGACGAAACCCCGGCCTTCTGAGAGAGCTCTTCGAGAAAATCCGGCAAATAATCACGGATCTTGAACGGAACTTCCTTAGATAGAGTCATCATCATTCCCGTGGGCCCCGGGATCCATGTCATATCGTCTGAAGAATCTGGGATCATGCGCTCACGGATCGCAAGGATTCGTAGACCTCGGGGAGCAAGTCCTACCGTGTACTTGATATGACCATCGGCAAACAAGCTCTGAACCACCATCTGCTCCGGGGTCGAAACCATCGGATCAAGGTGAAGAGAGCAAAGTTCATTATGGACAACGTCGACGTCTTCGCCACTCCCGAGCACAAGTCCGCGCCCAAGTCGGATAGCTGGGAGTGAGGCATAGCAGCCCATATGGTAGGCGTGAGTTACCGCCGTGGCACCGGCCCTGTTAGAAAAAAAACGTTGGACTGGGCTTGGAGAAAGATAACCCGTACAGCTGACGTGAACGACGTGGGCCGGAGTCTTATTGCTGTAGAGCTCTTCTAGAACTCTATCCACCGCCCGACCATAAAAAAGATTGCGCTCTCGAGAAGACACCCCGCTGGGCGCCTGTGCAGATATCCGGTAGATGGCGTGGGACTCCCAATCTTCATCCAAATCGTCGCATTCATAATAGCGCTCCCGGATGTAGCTAGCGGGTAAACAAAACCGGGCGAGCCGATCGACGTCGATGGCCTCACCTCGCACTTGTGCCGAACGCAAGTGCGCTTGTAAAAGCCAACGGGTTGTCTTTTCCTGCGGAAGATGGTGAGGGGGTAGAACGGATTTGAAATCATAAAGGTAGGTATTTATTTCCATGAACGGTTTCTAGCACATATCCTTGGCCACGGAATGGCCCAGGCCAGCGGAGCGAAGCTATGTCTGAGGTAAAAATGCTAAATCTTGTAGAGAAGTGGTGATCGAGTGCATAATTGTCTCATGCGATTCATTATCTTTCTTCTGCTCGCCCTTAGTTTTTCACCCTTGAGCTTTGCTCAGAAGAGCCTTAGTCGTGAGTCTTTCATGGTAAACGTTCGGCCAACACTAAGCGGCATCCTGAGTGATTTCTATCAGATGGTGACACTCTTTCCCGAATTTCCCCGGGAGCTCATTCCTGTTATCCAGGGCCTCGATGATCTCACTCCCCAAAAGGAGCTCCTCCTCTCGACTTGCCCAAGGCGAATAGATGCGAAGTGCAAAATGACTCTCAATGACATCAGGAATCGACTGGCACGGCTTCGCGCTCAAACCATCGTGCTTCTAAACGCTCAAAGACCCTCGTCTTCTCTCTACATCAATTCTCTGGCCGGATTGCGCCTGGTCACTGAGTTTGATGAGGAACTTGAAGAAGTGAAGGGGCTTCTCGACAACACCTCATTCCTGATCTCTGCCGCTATCCCACAGAAGCGTGAGACCTACCTCATTCTCAAAGAGCTCGATGAGTTGAACACTCTCCTCTCCCTGGCCGTTGTTGAACACATACCCTTTCTTTACAAGGAAGACTTCCGCAACTTTTTCTTTAACTTCGTCCACCCGATCCAGCAGCAGATTTCGAAAAACAGCAATCATCAGTACGTGAATAGGAACATCACGGCCCTCAATTTTGCGGTGAACCTTCTTAACCAGACACTCACAAAAAAGAAGAAAACTCCCGAAGGTATGGGTCCTTTTCTGGCCGCCATTCACAACCGGTGGAACTCAGTCTTGCGCAACTACCTTTAAAACAGGCAAAAAAAAGGCCGCCTTTCGGCGGCCCCTTTCACATGGTCCTGAGGAGGGATCCTGCGTAAAAACTTAGTACTTGGTACGAGATCTTCCGCGAACGTCAGTCTTGTGACGGCGCTTATCAGCGTTTTCAAGTTTTTCTTTCATCTTAACAGAAGGCTTTCTATACTCAGAGCGAGCGCGGTATTCCTTCACGATGCCGTAAGCATCACAAAGGCGCTTAAATTTCTTAATCGCTTTTTCTGCGGGAAATCTGTCGTCAATTGAAATCATAATTGTAGACATGCTCTTACACCCCCTTCTGCATGACATTCGTAAGCCGAAACAGCTTAATAAAACTTAGGTTGAAGAACTTAACCTTTATGATATTGCACGTCAAGAAATGACTTCGTGCAAAAATGCGAAATATTTGATAGAAGGGGTAATGCAACTCAACGCTTTTGATACCGGATTGCTCCATGACATGCCTCTTGCCGCTAAGCTGAGGCCCAAGACCCTCGATCAGTTTTTCGGTCAGCCGAAGATCCGGACTCAACTCGAGAAACTCACCTCACACCCAAGGCACGTTGTCTTTTGGGGCCCGCCAGGTACAGGTAAAACAACACTCGCCCATATCGTTTCCGGGAAAATCGGCCGGGAGCTTCACCTTTTCAGTGCCGTAACTTCCGGAATTCCAGAGCTCAAACGACTTATTCAGGAAATGCTGGACCGTAGGAATCAATTCGGGAAAGAGGCGATACTCTTTATTGATGAAATTCACAGGTTCAATAAATCCCAACAAGACGCACTCCTGCCATATCTGGAGAATGGGGATTTTCTCTTCATTGGTGCAACTACGGAGTATCCTCACACCTCGCTCAACAAGGCGCTCATCTCTAGAGTATCACTGATCGAACTGGTTCAACTGACGGGAAACGATCTCGAGCAAATCCTCAACCGAGGATTGGCAGACCTGGGCCGCCCTGAGCTTTCTGCGTATGTCCCTGAGCTTGCCCGGCTTTCTAACGGTGACGCTCGCTTCGCTTTAAACCAACTCGCACGCCTTGCCGCCTTTACTGAACATGAGCTTACGCAAAAGGAGCGGGTCCTCAAGGAACTGTTTGAGCACGCCCGCCAATACGACCGAAACGCAAACCGCCACTACGACGTTATATCAGCTTTCATTAAATCCATACGCGGTTCCGATCCGGACGCGGCCCTCCTCTACCTGGCGATCATGCTCGATGGAGGAGAGGAGCCAGAGTTCATCGCCCGCCGCCTGATGGTTCTCGCCTCAGAGGATGTGGGTCTGGCCAATTCGCAGGCGCTCCAGGTCACAAGCAACGCTCACTATGTGGTTAAGCAGCTCGGAATGCCTGAGGCACGGATAACTCTTGCGCAGGCGACGGTCTTCCTGGCCTTGTCTCCTAAGTCAAACTCAGTTTATCTCGCTGTGGATGCTGCCCTTGCGTTCGTAAAAGAAAATCCCACGATCGAAGTTCCTGGCCATCTTTCTAACGTTTCGCCGGACAAGAAAAATTATAAGTATCCGCATTCCTACCCTCTCCACTGGGTAGAACAACGCTATTTACCTGTGGCGGTTCGAGAGAAGTTTTTAATCCCCGGGGAGACTGGATCGGAGAAAGTTCTGGTCGAACAATGGAAATCGGTAACGAAGAAATAGCATCTTCATCTACAAGCAGATTTAACCTTAACCATACGGTAGGTCCTCAGCTTAGTGGCCGACTTTTGAGCTTAAAAACCAAGTCCATCGTTTCGGAGAAGTTGAGAAAACAATCTTCGTCACTGTGGCATTTTGGGGAGCAGAAAGAGCAAGAGGTGGGACAATGGGGCACACAGGGACATGAGAATGATAAAACGAGGCCATAGAGATCAAAAAGCTTGGTTTGGAAATTGCTTCATTCATTTGTCTCGTCGAGGGTCATTTCTCCAAAAGACGCTACACAGAGGAAGACAAAATGGATTCAGATTTAAAGGCAACAGAGACAGCAGAACTAAAACACTGCACGCAAATCATCAGCCTTTTCGTCGGCGGCCTTCTGTTTATCTTGGGTCTCTCAGGAATTCTTTTTGAAGGCTTTGCTGGCCTGCACTTGAGTACCATCTACAGCACTATAATCGTGGCGTCTGGAACGCTCCTCTTCTATACGGGATATAAAAACAAAAGCCTTGACGCCTTCCTTTCCTGTCTATGTTTTTCAGTATTCTATGGCCTCCAGGCCATCGCCGGGTGGGTCTTTGGAAGGCCGGGAGTGCCGAGCATTGGCCTGGATAACTTTGATAGTAAGTGGATCAAGATCATCCCGAATGTTCACGAATTAGGTCGAAACGATCACATCTTAAACTCTATCCTATCTCTGGTACTCCTGGGCGGCGCGATCGACTGGTGGCGACGGCACAGTGAGGGAGGCCACCAAAAAGAGACTATCCGAGAGGTTCAACGAGGGGTGATGGGACGTGTCCGAGACTACTCAGGAAGGGCATAAGACCTTAACGAAGTCTTATCGAAGGGTACAAATAGAAGAAGGGCCTCAAAAGAGGCCCTTCAAAAACTAGATCAATGTGTCGATATTCATGGTCTCAAGATAGTTCTTCACACTGGCGAGGAACTTTGAACCGAGTTCACCGTCGATAAGGCGATGGTCGTAGGTATGAGTCCCGTACATCATATGGCGGATAGCAATCGCATCATCATCCATGACCATCACGCGCTTCTTTATCACACCCGTGCAGAATATTCCGACCTGGGGCTGAAGGATGACCGGAGTTGCGATGAGCGTGCCGAATGAACCATTATTGGTAAATGTGTACGTTCCTCCTGAGAGGTCGTCCATGGTGAGCTTCTTCGTCCGTGCCTTATTTGCCAGAACATCAAGCTGGCGGGCAAGACCCGTAAGATTGAGATCGCCGGCATTTTTAACAACAGGCACAACAAGACCATTCCCTGGAACCGCGACAGCACAACCGAGGTGGATATCCTTTTTTATAACAATGTTATCGCCCTCGATCGAGGCATTAACCAGTGGATGTTCCTTCAAGGCTTGAACGAGAGCATAAAGGATGAAGTGGGAGTACGTAAGGTTGATACCTTCGCGTTTTTTAAAGTCGTTCTTAATCTTTTCCCGCTGCTTCACCAGATTGGTCATATCGATCTCATCAATTGAGTTCACGTGGGGTGAAGTCTGCTTGGAGATGACCATATTCTTCGCGATCGCCCTGCGCATGTTGTCCATAGCAATAACTTCAACTCGACCAGAGGAGCGAGTTTCCGTAACACCAGAGAGGACAGGGCCAGTAGATGAAGCCGCCGGTTTTGCAGCACTTGCCTGTGGCGCTGCCGCCTTCGATCCGCGGGAGGCGATATAAGTTTCGAGATCGGATTTGTTAACGCGACCGCCGGCACCAGAACCTTTTACGCTCTTAAGCTCAGCTAACGGAATTCCTGCGTCCCGGGCCAGGGCCTTAACAAGAGGAGTGTAGAAGCGGAAGCCTTGTTCAGCATCCTCAGCAGCATGGGCAGACGCTTGGTTGTTTGCAGAAGGATTTGCCGATGTAGCTCCAGTGCTTTTCTCAGGCGCACTTGCGACTGGCGCTGATGCAACAGGAGCGGCATCAACTTTGGCGTTCATATCATCTTCGATAATAGCTATCGGTCTACCGACATCAACGGTCGTGCCCTCAGGGTAGAGAAGCTGAACAATTTTACCGTGAACAGGAGACGGAATTTCAGATTCGACCTTGTCGGTTGAGATCTCGAGGAGGATTGCGTCGAGTTCGATCACTTCTCCGGGTTGCTTGTGCCATTTCGTGATAGTACCCGTCGTGATCGACTCTCCCATCTGAGGCATGACGACTTCAATTTTTGCCATATGATTCTCCTAAAGTTTAAAGATTAAGTGCTCGGCCCTTCGCCGCCAAAACCGCTTCGCCCAGGAACTCTCCCAGAGTAGGGTGCGGATGGATGGTAGCGAAGATTTCTTCGTCGATACCTTCCATGGTTCGGAAAAGCACATATTCGTGGATCAGTTCGGTGGCTTGGGTTCCGACGATGTGGGCACCCAGTAATTCGCCGTGTTTGCCGGTAAGAACCTTGATGAATCCAGTGTTCTCATTTGAAGCGATCGCCTTGCCGTTGGCCATGAACGGAGCTTTCCCGACCTTGTACTCGATGCCTTTCTCCTTCAGCGCGCGCTCAGTGAATCCGACGGATGCGACTTGGGGCTGGCAATACGTACAGCCGGGGATATTCATTTTGTCGATGGCGTGAGGATGCTGACCGGCCAAGTGCTCGGCGGCGACCACTCCCTCATGAGACGCAGCGTGCGCGAGAAGAGGAGGTCCCGATACGTCGCCGATGGCGTAAATACCAGGTACCGAAGTCTCGTACATGTTGTTAACGGCAACAAATCCTCGCTCAGTTTTTACACCGATTTTTTCAAGGCCAAAGCCCTCCGTGACGCCGGTCATACCGACAGCGATGAGACCCATTTCAAACTTGTGCTCAGCCTTTTTACCACCTTCGGTGACTGTGAAGGTGACGTCGTTACCATTGTTCTTAGCGGTGACGCCTTCGATACCGAGGTGAAGCTTTATACCCAGCTTTTTGTAGGCACGCTCAACCTCGACAGAGCAATCGGTGTCCTCGATAGGGAGGAGATTTTTTTGCATTTCAAAAATCGTTACTTCAACCCCAAAGGCGTTCCAAAAATAGGCAAACTCCACGCCAATAGCACCTGCTCCGACGATGCCAACCGACTTAGGAAGTTTTTCAATCTTCAACGCCTCCCAGGCACCCACGAGACGCTTGTTGTCGTGCTCGAGCCCAGGGAAGGTCCGGTATTTAGCACCGGTTGCGATAATCGCGTTTGTAAAATTAAGAGTTTCCTTTTTGCCGTCAGTCATTGTGACTTCAAGAGAGGTTTTAGAGGTAAAAACGCCCTTACCATTAATGACTTCAATTTTATTCTTCTTCATGAGGAAGGAGATGCCCTTCGACATATTTTCAGCGATGGTATTGGCACGCTTCACTGCGACGGTAGCGTCGAGACTTTTGAGTTCGACGTTGATTCCGAGGGCCTTCATGTCGTGAACCTCGTGGACAGCGTGGGCGGACTTGAGGAGAGCTTTGGTCGGAATGCAACCTCGATTGAGGCATACCCCACCGAGCTTATCAGCTTCAACGATCGCAACTTTTTTTCCTAACTGGGTAGCGCGAATGGCAGCAACGTAACCGCCGGGACCAGCGCCCAAAACTACCACATCAAACGTTTTGGCCATAATCAGAAATCCTTTGTTTCCAGACTAACTCTAAATGTCCCGAAATCATGGGCTTTGCGCTCCGCACTTGTCAATCAACAGGAGACCCTTTTCTCTAGACGAAACAGCGTTAGAAAAGCTATAAGACACTCTATGTCAAGATCTCACTCTGCCCTCTCTATTTCCCCCGAAGAGGTCGCCTCACTGCTGAAGCTCTTCCCTAAGGGAATTGTGGCCGTTGATCTTGAAACTACAGGTCTTTCGCCGCTGGTTGATAAGATCATTGAGATAGCGGCCGTGAAAATCAGCGAGACCGGAGAAATCTCAACCTACCACCAATTGATCAACCCACTGATCGACGTGCCTGAGTTTACCGTACAGTTCCATGGTCTTCGTACCGAGGATCTCGCGGCGGCGCCTACCATCCGAAAACCACTCCGGGCGGTTTGGGACTTCGCCGAAAGGCTACCGATCATCGCCCACAATTCAACCTTTGATCTGGGTTACTTGATCAAAGCGTCCCACGATTTTCAAATTGATTTTCCTCCCCTCGATGTCTACGACAGCTGCCGCTACGCCCGTGCTGTATACAAAAATGTGGAAGGCGGCCCCGTGAATTTCAAACTCTCAACGCTGGCAGAGTTTGTCGGCTTCACTCTTCAGCATCACGTAGCAATTGAAGACACTTTTGCATGCCTTAAGATCATGGCATTTGCAGCACGGGCCACTATGGAACAGAAGCTTGCCATGGAAAAGAGCTTTGTCTTTCGACTTTCTCACTTCGATCGGAGCGAATGCTTTAACCTCTCCGAACGTTTGAAAGGTCTCGCTCTTCTAGTGCAAGAAAAAGAATTGGTGCAACTCGACTACCGCGGTGGCTCTAAAGAGGGCCGCAACAGGCCGGTGCGCCCCATCGGTCTCATGCCGCTCCCCAAGGGCCCGGTACTTTTTGGTGAATGCCTCATTTCAGGCATGAATAAATCTTTTGTCCTTAAAAAAATTAAATCCTACCAGAAGCTAGAGGCGAGCATCTGGCGACAAGGAGCTAACCCATGAGAGGCTTTATTAACCGGGAGAATCTGGGTCCGCGGCTAACGCAACTTGTGATTCTTATCGCTCATCTTGTGCTTTTGAAATGGATTCTCTACACCCTTTACGAAGGTGGGGTACTGCCTTTCTCTACCCTCCTTTACCACTTTCTGGGAATCAGCATCTACGGCGCGGTCCTTATTCGGACCTGTGCTTACATATATAAGCGCCAGTACCTGAAGGAGCTCGAGCAAAGTGGAAAAGAACCTAAGCTGGACGAATGAGTTGGCAGGGGCCTTCCGAGACTTGCCAGAGCTCTACCGCTTCCTAGGTTGGGAGCCTAAGTCAGAGCTCGTCAACGTCGTGCGGACTTTTCCGGTCTTTATTCCCCAGGGTCTAGCAGAGAGGATAAAGGCCGATGGCCCAGAGGGAGTACTGGCCCGCGAGTTCATTCCCCAGGGATTAGAACTTGAAATGGGAGAAGGACTTATTGACCCCATCGGCGACCGGACCTTCCTTAAGGCCCCACAGCTTATCCATCGTTACAAATCTCGCGCTCTATTCACTCCCACGAGTGTCTGCCCTGTTCATTGCCGTTACTGTTTTCGAAAAAATGAACTCGACGCAAGTCACGACCTTTTTCAACGTGACTTCGATCAGACCCTCGCCTACCTCGCCTGCCACCCTGAGATCACAGAGCTGATCTTCACTGGCGGCGACCCTCTCACACTTTCTAATGACCGCATTAAAACCTACTTGAAGGCCTTCGCGGAGCTGGGAACAATAAGGGATGTGCGCTTCCACACTCGGTATCCGGTCATTCTTCCGCAGCGACTCGACGCTGGGTTCGGAGAATTCCTGAGTGAATTCGGTGAGCGATTCAGGACACTTTCCCTGGCGATTCACGTCAATCATTCGCGCGAGATCGATGATGCAGTCCGCGATAGGATCAGACCCCTGCGCAAACTTCCCATCCAACTCCTCGCACAGACCGTCCTCCTTCGTGGAGTCAATGATAACGAAACCGCGCTCCTCGACCTGATGGAGGAACTTATCTCGCTGGGGATCAGACCGTACTACTTGCATCATCCGGATCAAGTGAAGGGAGGCCTCCACTTCTATTTACCCCTCGAGGAAGGTCGTCGCTTGTATCAGACATTACGGGATCAGCTTCCCGGCTGGGCCCTCCCCCAATATGTCATCGACATTCCTGGGGGGCATGGGAAAGTTGGGGCCTTTAACCCCGAAGCCTATGCCTTTAGTGGTCGCCTCATGAACAGGCAGGGGATCCTCGTTGATCATCGGGAGCCTATACGTCTTTGAGAAGCGGAACTGAAACATTCTGGTACCTTAACTCCTACAAATACTGTTTAACCCCCCTCACCTTTCCCCTAGGCCTGTTCTAGGATGGCCGATGCTCCCGGGCCCCTGCCTGACTTTTTTGACAGGTTATAGCGGAAAACCTCGCATTCTACTGAATCTCCTTGGAGCTGCTGCGAGTCGTGATAAGATTCCTGAATGAGCCAAACGATCCTTATCGAGACGAATGAAGACCTCCGAAAGATTTACTCACTCAATTTAAGCACTTTCGTCGGAACCGATGTCATTATTCGTCACAACGCAGACGATGCACTGGCCCTCCTCAAAATCCTTCCTCAGGTATCGCTGATCATAACGCGCGCTCAAGTGGATAGTGAGGAGACGGCGGTCAGACTCTATCAGTACATTCGGAATCAGGCCTTGAACACTGCTCTCATCGTTCTAGGAGAATGCCCGCCCCTTGCCTCTGATCTCCTGTGCCTTCAGGAGCCGGTAAGCTGGGAGATCCTCATCAAGCAGGCAGCGCAACATCTCGGAGTAACGATTCAGGATGCAGTCGGTAAGATTAAACCTGATTTTCTCCCTATCGGTCTTCATTACTTCTATGACATTAAAAAAACACCCTGTGATATCTATATTCGCATTAAAAAAGGTCCTAACGACTACCAGTTTGTGAAGCGAATACACTCTAAAGATACCTTTGACCGAACCGTGATTAAAAATTACGAGGATCAAGGACTGAGCGAGTTCTACATCTCAAAAGACTACGTTCAGTACTTTACGACATTCGTCACAAATAATCTTGTTCAGAAACTCGAGCGCAATGACCTGACACTTGAGGACCGTATTCTCACAACTGCCAACGCTCATGAAATCGTCCGGGAATCGATCCAGCAGCTGGGCATAGACCAGGCCTCGATAGACCTCTCCGAGGCCTCGATTAACTCGATGGTCAAGTCGGTTAAGAACTCACCGGAAGTTGCGAACCTTCTTAAGTTTCTCTTTTCGAATAAAGTGACCTACGCCTACCAACACTGTCATCTCCTAGCACTCATGTGCCACTACGTTCTTTCAAAACAAAGCTGGTATAAGCCAGATCACCTCCATATCCTTTCGTTCGTTGCATTCTTCTCCGATGTGACACTAAAGTCCCATCAGCAGATGCAGATCGGAAGCATGCGGGACCTCTTTGAGGCCAACCTGACAGATGAGGAGAAGCGAGCGGTCATGAACCATGCCTCCGAAGCGGCCAAGATTCTCGAAGAGCATCCCGAGGCCAGCGATTACATCCGCACGGTATTGATCCAGTCTCACGGAAAGCATGACGGTATAGGCTTTGAAGATAATCCCGGAGAAGACCTTCATCCTCTTTCAAAAGTTTTCATCGTCGCCGATATGTTTATTAAAATTCTCCTTAATCCGGCCCTTCCCTCCAAGAAACAAGAGATTCTTCCTATGCTTTCGGAGCGGTTACGTAACCCGAGCTATCAAAAAATAATTAAAGCATTGGAGCAGAAGTTCCAGTAACCCTACGTCTTGTACCTTGGCGCTTCCCAAACTAGTGATGACTGTATTTCCGCCGGCGCGGGATGAGACTCTCCGGTCTCAAAAAGGGTTCCTTCTGCTTGAACATACCATCAGAGATTGCCCTATAACAGGCCTGGCCCGGGTTATCCATGGCAAGGTTCAGATCACCACCTGAGAGTCCAATTCCCGGAAAACAAGGTCCAAGCGGAAGTTTTCTTTAGAACCCTTGAATCTGAGTCTCGCAACTGACTCTCAGAATAAACTCATCATGCACTCAAAAAAACTATCAATATCAACAAGTATGAGATTGACAGTATCAGACGGTCAGAATTATTATCAACACCACTTAATGCGGTTGTAGCTCAGTTGGTAGAGCGTCTGCTTGCCATGCAGAAGGTCGTCAGTTCGAATCTGATCAGCCGCTCCAAATTAATTCCTTTAGTTCCTGATAGATAAAGGGCCACGTCATGTGGCCCTTTTCTTTTTCGTCATCAAGATGTCCCAAATCTGTCCCAAGAGGATTTTATTTAATCATCTTGAGCACCTTTTCTCCTGCATCACTCACGTTCAAACTCGGCATCTCTCCGATTTCTTCAATGTCCTTCCCTATTACGTGCACGTACCTCATGGTGGTTTTGATATCCTTATGTCCGGCAATTTTTTGAATCACTGGTAATAGGACACCCTTTTTCACCATCAACGTTAAAGCAGTGTGTCTGAGGTCATGAAAGCGTATGGCACGAACTCCACACTCCTTCGTATCCTTCTTAAAGACTCTTTCCTTAAAGTTGTCGTGATCAATGGCAGTACCGGATCTGGACATGAATAACGTCGACTCCAGCGCTCTTAGCTCAGATTCTTGCATGAGCATGGAATTAAGTTCTTCGCGCAAGCTCTGACTGAAGGGAACGAACCTTGCGTCCTTCCCTTTCGTGGGAGCAAAAGAATTTCCTCCAAGGCTCTGCCTTAAAACTTTGAGCTTAGTTCCAGATCCAGGAATATCTGAGACTTTTATCCCCCAGAGCTCCCGGGCCCTCATTCCCGTTTCAAGCGCCATCAGATAAGCGCAGTAAACCCAACGTTTCTCCGAGCCCCTTGGGTATATAGAATTGGTGTAGCCTAAAAAGCGCTGTACCTCTTCTGCGTCCCAAAAAAGCATCTCTTCTCTTATTTCCCGAGCCTTCTCGTAACCAAAACAAGGATTGGAATTAATTCTTCGCTGTTTGTAGGAGAAATTAATAATCCTTGTCACGAGATCGGCGTACCTATTCTGAGTGGCGGGACTTAATCCTTCGCTTTTCAGAAAAAGCCTGAATTCTAAAAGTAGAGAGGGTGTGAACCTCGAAACTGGATAATGTCCAAAGAGCTTCCTAACCTTTTTCAAGCACGGATTAATTGAACGGTAGTATCCCGGCGTGAATTCTCCACCTTTCTTTAAAAGCCAATAGTCTGCTTCCTCATTAAAGCTAGTCCCTTCGATATCAGAAGTTGGCCTAATCGAATGTGGTAATAAGGCCTCACGTTTTCTAAATTTGAGAGAATCTAAGAATTCCTGCGCATCCACTTTCTTTTCAAAGCGTCGCCTGATCTTTTTATCTCCCATTCCTGGCAAGCGTTCAGTAACCTCCCACCGAATTAAATTGTTGGGGAGGGCAATTTTTTTAATAGGCATAGTTTCTCCTCTTTATAAGGAGGAACTTCGATCAGATACCCATGCACATAGAATATCTTTTCTCAAGTAAAGCCCGCCGCCCACTTTCAGGAACAAATTGGATGGGATCTTTCTCTTTCTCGTCTTTCCCCGGTAATGCCAGTCATAAAGTGTTTTTACAGATTTGTTTAACACTCTCGCCGCATCTTCCGGTATCATCAATTCAGGCAAATTTTCAAAGAGCTTTCTGATTCCCACAATACCAGAATTCCCCTCACCCTCATAGGCCTCATTTCTTTTTTTCTCGCTATCTCTCAATCCTAACCCCCTGTTAACTTCCTAATCCCATCACTCCTTCTTCGTCACCATCCTTCGTTATTGTTTTTATTACTTCTATCTGAAGCAAATCCTTATTTTTCCCTCCAACCCAATTTTTGTTCTCATCTCCCCCTTCCGCCTTCATCACTGACCACCTACCTTCAACAACGTTGGGGGTAGGTGGTCAGTGATGAAGGCGGTTCATGTATTATGGGGGTGAAGTTAAAATTGGTGTTTGATTACTGTCAGTTATTAGATTATTTTGATTCGTTGTTTTTACTTTCTGCCTGCTCACCCCATGAGCACCTAGTGGTACAGCTTTCATGATCCAGGATTCGCCTAAGGTAAGAACTGGTTTCGTGCCAAGAAGCCTGGCCTTAGGAGGAGATTCCACGATCTCTTGCAATAATGAGCCGTAAAATTTAACTTTGCTTTTCAGTCCCCCACAGATTTGCCATTGCTTCCAAACACTACTTAAAATGGATAATTTCGGGGCCACGTACCAAAGTGCGTAGAAGCCTCCTTTAGAAATATACCTATGAAGTGTTTTCTTAATTCGAGTTTGGTTTTTTAAATTCAGCTCTAGTTCCAAAGCTACAGATTCATTTTTACCATTCACTTGAATACCAATTAGACCATCTGGAACAATGCGCTCATGAATGTCCTTGGCGCCATGCTTCCTGAAAATCTCAGAACGAATGAGATGTTCAGGCATCCATGAATGAGCAATTCCTGATACTTCTAAATTAAGCCGAAGATCAACGAGAAGGTAATCATGCTCAAGCATGTTCTTACTCCAATGGGTCTTAGGTATTGTCACCCTCATCTCTCTGCCTCCCTTTGTTGTGAGCATCCATAGGAGTTCTTGAGACTCAAGACCCATGACCCGTTTGATGAGCCCCTTACTTTCCAAAAGTCGAAGACGCCGCAAAACTGTCGTTCTCGCGATTCCCCCGAAGAAGTGGTTCTTGATATGAGAACTACCGAGCATTCCATATGTAGAAAGCGACTTCATGAGGTATGCATCACGTTTAGTCTGTTGATATGAAATTCTCATAAGAGGGCCTCAAGAGCTTCTTTATTTGCCTCCTCAGGTGTCCGTTTGTTTCGCTTCTTCTCATCATCGAGAGCGTCTTCTAGAAATGAAATCAACCTTTCCATTTGCTCCATCTCAGACTTAAGACCATCGACCTGAGTTTTGAGCTGTGCCCTTTCTTGGGCTAATGGAACCTGAGCATCATGAAGTTTCCCAAACTCATCTTTTAAATCGTCACGGTATTTCATCTGCAAGACTGCAAATGTCTTGGTCTGGTCTTTAGCAAACTGATAAGCAAGCCAGAACCCCACACAGACAAAGAACAGAATGAAACTAATGGTCTCAAAGGCCGTAAGCCATTGCCATGTTGCTGGTGTGCTGTCCGAGCACCCCTGACACAGATGAGGTCATAATTTAAGTCAACAGCATCCAAGCGACCGGTTTTATAAATTACTCCAATAAATTCTTCTTCTGTCGTCCGTCGATTGTCTA
>JAIYDC010000095.1 GCA_027487685.1 Pseudomonadota bacterium
AAGATGCCTGCACCAGTTTCTTTCGCTACATCAGGAAGTACCGGGACGAGCTGTCGACTCTGTTGACGGATGAGTTTCAAGTCCTCGGCACTTGAAAACTAAACTGCGTTCAGTTTAGTAACCTCACTTCTGTGAAAATGCATCGTGAATTTGGCTTTGAATTAATCCGTCGTGATAAGGGCTTTCTGCATATTAAAGTAGAAATCAGTGATTGTTTTCTTTTCAAAAAATCAATTTAACTGACCGTGATTCTGAATGAGGTTGTTTGAACTTTGCCCACGTCATGAAGAAAAAAAAACAGTGTATTAAACTGGGCTTTTTATAGTATTTTTCACTTCTTGCGAAGATGGAAACTGAATTTAAAAATTGGGTGCCGCTCGAAACTGGTGACAATTATGGGCAAAAGGTGGCTTTGGGTACAGCAATTAATTTATTATTTCAGTTACTTGGGCCCGTCTCGTTGTCTTTACAGTATAGGAAAAATTACATTTGATCACCTCTACTTACCCCTGTGTGGGATGATGGAGCATGCCACAACGAATCTACTGGTCCGTATTAACACTAATCTTAACTTGTTCCGTGCACATCTCGGCATATGCTCAAAATTTAAAGCATGCCTATGAAGTTTCAGCAGACGAGAATGGCAATATTGCTTTTATGTCTGGTGATGGCACACGTCCAAATTTTTACGAGAACGATGTTAAGGTAGCTTGTGAGTATCAAATAGATGGGGAGATTATCATTTTTAAAAAAGATGGATTCGACATTGGAGGAAATCCTGTAATTGTTAGCAACAGAGAAAGGGTTTTTCTACTCTGTATGTCAGTGAACAAAGATTACTCTAGAGGTAGTTTGGATCTCGCTGTCTTCGATTTACAGACAGGTAATTTGGGTCCATGGATAAATGTTGTCGAAACTGTAGGCGCTATACCTGATAAACCTTCAATTGCTCTGAATAATAAAAATGTTCTTGCCCTGTCCTACATAGAAGCTAAAGTAGACAATGGTATAAATACAACTTTGAAAATCTTGAAATCGCCCGATCTTGGTGCCCATTGGAAAGCTGCATCAGTTCCTGAGGAGCAAACAAGTAATGAAGTTATTAAAGGGCCCCAGGGTAACTTCACTTGGAGCGTGGAAGACAAGTTTTATACTAGCTACGGTTTCTATGAAAAATCGGTTATCAACCTCATTGAAAGTCACGATAGTGCCTCTAGTTTTGTTATCATCTCATCTATAAGGCATGAGTTTGATAATGCTGAGTTCCTCCCTGTTGTGACTAAATCAATATTGTCCGAAGATGGCGAACTTAAAGGTATTCTGATGTACTATGGCCATTCATTTGGAACATCATTGATTTTTCCGGTGAAAAATTATTCGCTGAACAACCCAATTTTAATTTCTAACACCTCTACTATGCTCGATGCACGATTTGTTTCTGGACATTATTTGCTCTTAGAAACCAAAAAAGAGGATACCTTGGTGAGAACATATCTAAAAAAATTGGATATTGATTTCAGTACTTCGAGGCTTGCTGTTCTTTCTTCAACCTCAAAACATGATGAGGAGCTGTACTACTATGGTGCTTATCAATCATTGGTATGCATAAATGGAAATCTAATAGCCTATTTCATTGATTACTTCGGTGATCACCAAAGCTTACGAAAAGAGGCTATGAGTATTAAAGAGTGAATGGGCCGCAATCCACCTTTAAGAAGAAGAGTCGAATAATCTGTGATTCAGGTTGTCGCCGAATCGTAATGTCATTGATCCGAAAATACTAAAAGCCCAGTAGGTTAAACTGGGCTTTTAGTATTTTTTACTTCTTGCGGAGATCGAAACTGAATTTAAAGTGGGGTAGCAGTCGATCCTCTAGACAAACGTTTACAAAGACCAATTTCTGCCACACCAGTTTTCAGAATTTTTATTAACTATTACAGTAACTTATTCAAGTTTTACACGGACTAAAAAGCCCTCGATAGGATTTTTAGGACCAGACTTTAAGGCACTTTCCAAAATGAGGTTTTGCCTTGTGAGCTTTTCCGACAATTGCCTTGAATATAAATCGAAGTTGTAATTTTGGTCTTTGTCTTGACTGATATAGGCATGAAAATGATGGTCACGGACTGGTAAAGGTTTCCAATTCCTAATCCAAGATGCCGGTATAACGGCCACTGTTGCTGCATTTCCATTAAGGGTTGTCTTGCAGATTAAAGGTTTTGCTTTTAAGCAGTTAAAAGCATCTTCTTCTCGGTCTCTGACATCAAATGCTTCAAAATCAGACTTACCTTCGCAAATGTCTGTAAACTCTTGCTTACCTTTTTGCCAGTAAATTTTGGTCACTGTAATAGTAGCGCTCTGTTTTTCTAAAAATTTAAACGGTTTGATTTTAGTGCAATTATTTCCGAAAACTAGATAGTTAATCCTTCTGTAACTCGCACGATAATTGGCATTTCCATTCACACGGAACAATTTTCCTAGTTTCACCTGAATGTATGATTATCCGGCCCTGCATCTACGGACAAAAAAAAAAAAAAAGGCTTTCAACTTTTTGTAGAATTTTGTTCGCCAAAACCAAATTCAAAAAAAGAAAAAAGCCTTTCTATGACAAAACTATCTATCAAAGTCACATCAAATGCCAAGACCCTTTCT
>JAIYDC010000145.1 GCA_027487685.1 Pseudomonadota bacterium
CGGTGGAGATCATGGCCGGAGTCGTAGTTCCGTACTCTCCGCCAGGTGCCGAGACCCAGAGGTTACTGCCTGGAGTTGAATAACTTGATTTTACTCCCAGAGCGTTGGTAGCACCAACAACGATTTTATAGGGAGTGATCAGCGATTCGTGTGCATTCGCGTTTCCGTCAAAATAGATGGGAGGGTTAAGATACGTGGCAGGAATCGTCCGAGGAGTTCTTTCAATGATCGAAGCCGGGTCAACGAGTCCGTCCCGGTACGATCCTACAAAAGAATTTCCTGACGACTGAATATACAAAGACCCTAGCTCATTCCGCTGTTCGGTCACCCCATAGGCCAGGGTTTCAAAGATGAGACTGTCTTCTTCTATGAACATATGTGATGCCGCTGCACCATAGCTATAGTTAAAGATATCGAAGTCACCCAGCATCTGGTCGACTTCTCGTGCCATATAGGAGCCGCTCGTTTCCGTGGAAGGGTAGTTAAAAATAAAGCGAAAAGCAGCAAAGTTTGACCCGGGTGCTACTCCCCGGGAACCGATGGAGTTCCAACCGACTGCCGATGCGAGCCCAGCTACGGCCGTGCCGTGGGCCTCACTCGCTGTGTAGAGTGCTGGAAGTGGGCTTTTTCCGTGCCACTCAGGATTGGCCTCGTAGATTCCAGGGCTCGTCTCAACTGCTGAATAGGTGTAGTTTCGATGGTAGGCCTCAGCGAGAGAATTGCCCGCGAGGTCCGGGTGATCAATCTGGGTTCCAGAGTCTGAAATAGCGATCCGAACGTTGCGGCCTCTGATATTCAAAGTCTCATGCACGTAGCGCACATCAAGGTCTTCGCCTGAAAGTCCTGCGGACTGGCTATAACCCTTGTTGGCCCCGGTGTTCCTCAGATGCCATGCCTCGGCCGCTAGGGGATCGTTTCCCGACACATAGCTCGTCTCTCCGGAACCACCTCCAGAGGTGTTTCCGCTAGCATTGCCAGAGGCAATAGTAGCTTCTTCTTTAATGCACGCAACTAGCGGCAGAAGAAGGATAAGCATGAACCCAGACCGCATAAGAATCTCCTAAGGATTCTATCGGCTCTCTGGGTCTTAAACTGTAGATGACCGGAAGTTGATGAAAACGGACGGGAAATCAGACGCTTTTTTTGACCTCCGCAGGGGGTCTTATTACCAAGACATCACAGGGGGAGAATTTAATCATGTAGTCAGTAAAGGAGCGATGGAAGAAGCCGTCTAGCCCGTGCTTACCTCGGGTAGAAACAACAATCAGCGTGGCCCTAAAGCTCCTGAGGATATCCACCACCTCTTCTTCTGGAGTAAAGCCTTTAGTGACTTCGTAAGAAAGGGCTCCAGTATAATCTGAGGGAACGATCTTCTGACCTTCGACTCTCAAGAATTTCTCCAGCGGTAGAACCATCTCGTTGTAAGTGAAATCGTCTGGGGACTCAACTAGGCCGTATTCCATGGGAGTTAAGCTCTTTTTCACCACGTGTAGCAGATGAACTTCATCTACGTGGGTGAAATCGAAGTTGCTTCCCCATTCATAGAGCTGGGGTAGGAGAGACTCTTCAAGAGGAACTGCGATGACGATTCGTTGAGGGCACATGGGAACCTCCAGGTTAGCTTAGGAAGACTTTCTCACCTCATTAACTCCTCAGCAAAGGGCACCTGGCCCTTGGCATTTGAATGAGTCTATTTCACGGCGTCGTTTTCATCGGCGCAGCTTATGCCAAGAATAAGCGGGACGCGGTGGCCGGTTGCTCGGTGAAGAACGGATATGGCCGGATATAGAGTCCAGGGTGTTGACGTGTTCACTTTTAGCGCGAGTAAAAGGATTGTAATGGGCCAGCTGCTGAAAAACGAGTCCCCCTTTGAGCGAAGGATTCTCGATGAGTTCGTGGCCGTTCTCGAATTAGGGATCAACCACGAGCAGCAGCACCAAGAACTTCTTTTAATGGATATAAGGCGGAACTTTTATGAAAATCCACTGAGGCCTCGCTACCGGCCGTATCAGTCACATGGGATTTACACAGCAGTTGAGCCGACATGGCACGATCTCGCTTCAGGCCTTATTGAGGTGGGTGTGGCAAGAGGTGCGCCGGAGTTTGCTTTTGATAATGAGCGCGATCGCCACCCCCAGTGGATCGAGTCTTACATGCTCTCTCGCCAACTCGTCACGAATCAGGACTTTCTCGAATTCATTGACTCCGGTGGCTACGAGAATCCACTCCTGTGGTCCTCTGATGGCTGGGGCCTTAAATCCCAGGAGAAGTGGGAAGCTCCGCTTTACTGGGAGACAGATCAGGAGCAGTGGTGGATCTTTACCTATGGTGGCATGGAACCGCTTGATCTTGGGGTCCCCGTGGTTCATGTCAGTGACTACCGTCCGTACCCGCGGTTCGAAGAGTACCGCCAGGGCCTGGGCGAGTACAACGAGAAATTCACCGTTAATCAGCTAGTGGTTAGGGGAGGGAGCTGCCTCACACCCCGTGCACACTATCGGTCCACCTACCGAAACGATTTTTATCCCCATATGCGCTGGCAGTTGGCGGGCATTCGTCTGGCCAAGGACTTGGTGTGAAAAAGGATTTAGCATGAATAGCGAAATGATTATCGACCTCATCGACCTCGCCGCTTATATGCCCATTGAGATCTCTAGGGAAATGCTCATCCTATCAATCCAGCATTTGATGGTCTCCTACCCTAAGCTTCGGATAATACCAACCTGTGCCGATTTCACTGGGCCTCTTGAACTCCCTGTTGTCGATGATCCTGGCGTTGCGAGAAAGGTTGTTTTTTTCCCTGGATCAACGATCGGGAACTTCCATCCTACCGATGCAGTTCGATTCTTAAAGCACTTCTCTCAGCTCGTAGGTCCTGGACCGACTTATTTATATACCGTCCTATGAATCGACTCATTCGTGTTGAAGAACTCTCACCCGGGCGTGTAGTTGTTCAGCGATTCTCTGGTCCCGTCACCGATGTCTTTTACCAAAGCCAAGGAGAGGAACTTCGAAAATGGATAGACTTTCGAGGTTTTTCAAGAGGTGCCGAGCGCGGCGTAATCTTCCGAGGCCAATCTTGAGTTTTTTTTCTTTCGACCGCGAGCTGAGTTTCAAATTATTGTTTCTTAGAACAGGCCAAGGAAGGCGATCCATTGGATTTTATCATGGATGAATGAGGGGGGTCCGTAAGGGCCCCCTTCCTAGCGAGGAAATCTAGCGGAGACTACTTAGGTAAGAGAGAGCTCTTGGGACGAGATTCAGGTCTCTCTTGGCAGCAACGATCAGCTGCACCAACTGAGCATGTTTAATTTTGCCAAGCTTGAGTTTCTCACAGCCGAGACTCTCGAGAGTGTCAGTCTGAGAAAAGATCGATATGTGCTGAGGCCAGAGATTATCTTCCTCATTGCTACCACCCGCGCAGAGAGGAACGAAGTGATCAATCTTAAAGTCCTCACGCCGGCTAGGATCTAGCCTATAGCCTAATTCCCGGTATTTTCGGAAGATCATTTCTTTGAGCATCGGGTTCACATCACGGTTACAATAGGGGACACGCTCAGCATAGCGGTAAGTGTCCGGGCGGTCACAGAGGCGGCCCGGAGTTAAAGATGCGACTGGTCCTGTTGGATAATCGCCGATGTATCTTTGGGCCAATGCTCCGAATGAGGTAAGTAGTAACGCTACGATTAACTTCATATTTACGCCCCTTTGTCTGAATTGGCGCAAGATACTTAGAGGGATGGGCGTAGTCAAGTCATACTAATGCAGACTATTAGTTTTCCTTATGTTTAGCGAGGTGCACAGAATCGGTAATAGCCATTGATTTTAATGCCTTATAGTTATTGAGGAGTATCTGGCTTGCTTAGGAACGGGATAGTCATTGATCGACTTTTCAATCTGTCAGGCCAAGAATGACTTCACCCCTTCCACTCCAAACGGTACCCGAGACCATAGATCGAAGAGATCTGGAGCGACGATCCGGCGACCTCCCGAAGCTTTTTTCGGAGGTGACTCATGTGAGAATCGACTGTCCGGTCATACCTGTCGTCATTGTCATAGAGTGTGTTCAGGATGATCTCGCGAGAGACGATATCCCCGGCGCGTCGAGCGAGAAGGGTCAGGATATCTAATTCTTTGCGGCCAAGCGTCAGCATAGAGTCCATGAGTGTGACAATTCGTTTGGCCGGATCGATGGTGAGCGCTCCAAATCGCACAAGCTGCACTTCGGGTACCAATAGCTTTATCAATCTATTCACGAAGACTTTAAGTTCTTCTAGATCAAACGGCTTTCGAAGATAAGTGTTGGTGCCATGATGTATGCCGCTGACGACTTTTGTCTCATCAGTGCGCGCATTGAGAAATACGATCGGGACAGTGAGTCCGCTCTCTCGGACTTTTTGGCAAAGGTCCAGGCCTGAGCCGTCTGGAAGGCCTATGTCCACCAGGACCAGGTCATAGTGCCCGACTGCGATCCGGGCCCAGGCCTCTGCGAAGTTTCCTGCATGCTCGGTCTCAGGGTCTCCGATTCGGAGGTTGAGTTTAAGGATTTTGGTTAACTGGGGATCGTATTCGACGATGAGAATCTTTGGCATGAAATGTCCTTGTTGGAAAAGAAGAATACCTGATATTTGATTTCATAAAAAATCCTGTCCGATATCTCCCACAATATTCCCCACCGCATACGGTACCGAATAGTCTCTGGAATCTGACCACGTCGCTGCGTGATTAAATCCCAATTTGTGAAGCCATTCGTGAAAAAGGTTCTGGGCGACACCCGCCGGAGTGTAGATTGAAAAATACTTTCGGTTAACCCAGATGCGACTGGAGTTGGGGTAGGTGTAGCCGATGACGTTCGTCGAGCCATAATAGAGCTCTACTTGGACGTCGATGCGATTGTTTCGATTCGGTGACAGTCGTTCTGCGCCATCAAGGATCGTTTGGTAAATCTCCTGATTGGTGAGGCCCCCGTTGTCCACAAAGATTTTCCGACCTTCAAAAGTGTGGTTCAGTATCCTGCGACGGAATTCCTGGGTGCCGACCACAAGACGAATGAGCTCTCCCGCCTGGTCCATCTTCTCTTCCTCATCTTCAAGGAAGTTAAGGAGAACGAGCCGAGTAGAAAGGGTCAGAGCGAGTGAGGGAAGGTCTCCGGTGTCTGTGTCTGCGCCCTGACTGAGGACGACTCGGTCGAAGTTTGTTTCAGAATTTCCCTCGTTCTGCTTCCCACAGCCGGAGGTTAGGATGAAGCTAAGACAGAGAAAAAGGAGCGACACTTTCATGACATGAATTTTGACAAAAAGTGATTCGCTCTTAAATGAGGGAAGATTCTTCCGGCGCTCTCGGGTCAGGTACCACTAAGGTTTCTGAATATGACTTTTTTTTCTGAAGCCAAAGTGTCCTCTCATTGCTAGCGTTCCAGAGTATAGATGTTAAAGGCATGACGGATGACGGGTTGGGCAACGTTTCTGACTGGACAGCCTCCAGGAGTTTCTCCCCGCTCAATGCCGGCGTGGGCGTGGCCATGGAAGCAGATGTCTGCCCTTCCATAGTCAATCGCTTCGGCGAGATGATAGCAACCTAGGAACGGGTATATTTCCTTTTTCTCTCCGGCGAGTGTCTGTGCCGTTGGGGAGTAATGGAGTAGAGCGATTTTATAGTCCGTTTTCATTTCTTTGATTACAGATTCGAGTTTTCGAGCATTGATTCTCGAGTGGATCATAAAAGCTTTCATTTCTGGTTCTCCAAAATCCGCACCGCAAGCGCCAATGAAACCTCCGCCAAAGCCCTTGGTCCCAGCGATTCCTACGCTCTGTCCCTGCACTTCTAAATGGATTGCGCTTCCATCGAGCACTTTCACACCGATCTCGTTTAAGATGCCGGTCACTTGGTTCACTTGATCGGAGTGGTAGTCGTGATTGCCGAGAACAGCGATTATCGGGATGGGACATTTAGTGAGATCTTCGGCCAGGACTCGCATCTCTTCTGGGTGTCCAGTCTGAGTGAGATCACCTGCCAGCAGAAAAAAATCTGCTTTGTCTTCCAAGCCTAGGAAATGCTGGCCCAGACGGTTATGGGATTGTCGATCAAAATGCACGTCACCGACTGCCGCGATACGAATCATTTGATGACCTCGCTTCCCTCAGGGGTCTTTAGAATCCGCACCTCGATGTAATTCTGGCATGCGAAGTCTGGGGCCACTCGCCGGATAACCTCCTCAATTGCCTCCCGTTGTGCGATGGTGAAGACCTCTCCCTTGGCGGTGATGGTGTGGTCCCCGACCTGGATCATGATTCCATGCTCGGCCACGCGCTCGTCTTTTGTTAGCGCCTCCATAATTCGGCCCTTGGTGTAAATCGGTGAACCGTCTCCTTCCTCGGATGTCGCGGCATGCTGATGGGTGCCAGAGCGGTAAGGATGAACGACGTTTTCCGCAAGGTAGGAGGGGGATTCGAATACACAGCGGTACAGGCGCTTGATAACCTCGTTAGGCACGGCGATGTCATTGGATTGACCGTAAATAAGGAGCGCCAGGACTCGCCTAGGAGCGTGTTTTGCTTGAAGGGTCAGGTAGTCCCAGTCAATGTTGCCTTGCTTAAGAACCGCAAGCGCATCATGCCAGTGGTGCGGATTATGCTCCTGGTGCGCGGCGGCCTTGATGACTAGGAAGTCTTCAGGGCTAATGGCATTGACGTAGCGGCCAAGGTACGGAACTCGGCGCACGTGGGAGCGGACTTCTTCATCGAAGTAGATATCTCCGCTGGATTTAAAGATGACGTCAACGAGGATGTTTCCCTTCCACGCTTTAAACAGCCAGAGGGGATCTCGCTTCTGGGAGGTGAATCCTCGGGCCTCGAGGACTTGGAGTGTCCTTTCCGCGTCGTCAGGCCGGACGAAGAGATCGATGTCGTGGGTCACCCGGGGTCTTCCGAGGCTCTTGACGGCGACGCCACCAATCAGCGCGTAGGGGACTTTTGACTCTTCAATGATGTCAATTGCCTCAAAGAGAATCCTTTCAAGACTTGGGAGGTCGGTAAGATGATGGTCATAGTAATCTCGCTCGGATTGCTCCTTCTCTTCATCGTGGCTTAAGTTTTTTCTGCTCTCCATAAAAACCCCTTATTCAAGTGCTTCAAACTTGGGGCCAGCTCCTCAAACATAAGGTGCTACGTTAGTTTGGAGATTTGTCCCGGCCAAGGCCCCTTAGGTTTTTAAATGGGTCTTCTAGGAATTAAAGTGTTTCGGTCCATCCGCCGATAGGGAAATCATGAAAATTTTAAGCTTGGCACTTATTTTTGTTCTCACTGCCTTCCACGCGGTCCCGGCCGGTGCTATCGTCATTGGTGCGCTTGATAATATGCTGAATTGCGACCCTACTACAGCGGTCCCTGGGTCTGCGGTGGTTGACAGCCTTGCGGCTAACATTCGGAGAGTAACCAATAACCAATACCAGATTGTGTCAAGAATGAGGGTCAATCGTGACGGTGAGGGTACAATCGGAATCCTTTTTGAAAACGGCCAACCCTCAAGCATTCGCTTAGAATACACGAATAGCCAGGGTGTGGTCTTCGAAAGCATAAAGTCTTTTGCAGATATTGCGAATGGGGACCCCCTGGTCTATGAAAATAGGCAACCGCAGTATCGTGGTCGGGCGATAGTACTAGAGCGTGGTGCTAATTTTCGTGAGGGAAATCTCTACAACTTCAATCTGCGCCTCCGTACCAGCATTAACCCGGAAGAGCACTCAACGCACCAAATCCGACTCGACCCAAATTCGGGGACTCCGAGGTTATCTAGTAGCTCTGGAGCCCCCTTCAACCAAATTGTCATATCTCCGGGGATTAGACTATTACCACCTTCCTGGAACGGAACTTTCACAAACGTGGAATTTCGACAACAATAAACTCTTTGAAGACTTCCCCTAGTATTCATCCGCTCTATCTTTGCGTCGATTATGGTATATAGAAAGTGCTGAATAGATCAAAGGGGTAGCATGAGTCGCAGTAAAAAACTCTCGCTCGAAGACCTAAGAAAAGTGGCCATCAAAACACAGCTGCCCGAAGCCTTCGGTATAGACATCGTGGAATTGGGAGAGGATTTTGTGACCGCTAGCCTTACTGTCGACTCCAGGCACCTGCGTCCTGGAAACATCATGAACGGTGGAGTCTCTTTGGTGCTGATTGAAACGGTGGGGAGCTTCAGCTCATACCTTTTTCTCGACTCCGAGCATCAGAACGCCTTTGGCATCCAGGTCTCGGCAAACCACCTGAGCATCGCCCGCCCAGGTGATGTGCTCTTTGCTAAGTCGTCACCTGTCCACATCGGAAGAACAACCCAGATTTGGGACGTGAATATAACAAATCAGCATCAGAAGCTGGTCTCATCCGGGCGCATTACAATGCTTGTGACAGATCTTCCTGGGAAGTAAAAGAGTCAGTTGATTGTCAATCATCGGCGCCATTCAAAATAGTGCTTACTCATCAGATCCTGACATAATCTTTGCTGGCCAGCCACATTCATCTATTGAAACAATACTCATGACATCAACTTTAATAGAGGGGATCGAATGGAAATCAGTTCCTTATGGGTCAATACCCAGTTCGCTATCGGAAGAGCGCCCCATGTCATCCGGCTAAAAAGCCTTGAGCGTAAAATCCTCACTCCGTTTATTCAGGTCGATTTCGAAAACGAGTACTACCAGGTCAAAACGGTGAATCACCCGGAAGAGTTGGTGCAGGTGCTCATGCTACGCTTCGAGGTCTTCTTCCGCGAATTTTCGACGAAAAAGATTTCCTTCTCACTCTTTCCCTACGACGTTGACCTCCATGACTTCGCCTGTGATCACTTGATCGTGAAGGATAAAACGGAAGATAAGGTCGTGGCCTGCTACCGGCTCATGTCTTCGGCCAACCCCCGCCGTCGGGCCCAATATTACTCGGAAGGGGAGTTTGATTTTGACAAGCTTTTGTCGGCACCTGGAAACAAGCTTGAGCTTGGGCGTGCCTGTGTTCATAAAGATTATCGGAAGGGGACCGTCATCGGTCTTCTCTGGAAAGGATTGATTGAGTATGCTCGGAAGTCTGAAACTCGTTACATGTTTGGTTGCTCAAGTATTAATCGTAAAGACTTTCCTGCTCTCCCGGAAATTCTCGGATACCTTGAAAAG